>SLCQ01000091.1 GCA_007125745.1 Nitrincola sp. | reverse complement strand
GTTAAGTGTAATGCCTTAGCGATTATGCCGCCTCGTACTGAGGTTTCACCGGGAGATCATTTAGATTTCTGGCTCTATTAGCCTAATGACTTAATGGTGTCACTATGCTACCCCCAGACCTGACAAGAGTTGCCGCATGGTTTCTTCATCTTCACGGTTGAGAAGGGCTTTGTGTCTTAGGTAGATAGTAAAGGTGCTACCTTTGCCCAGCTTAGATGTCACTTTAATATCACCACCATAGCGTTGTGCCAAAGATCGGCTAATTGATAGGCCAAGTCCATTTCCATTTTCACGTGTCGTGTAGAAAGGTTCAAAAATGCGTTGGCGTACTTCATCGCTCATCCCTATACCCTGATCTCTTACCTGAATTTGTACGCCTTCGCCTTTTACTTCTGTTTGCCATGGACGGGTTGTTATCCAGATCGTGCCCTGTGAACTCATGGCATTGGCGGCATTTAGGATTAAGTTAACTAAGACTTGCTGTACTTGTTGGCGATTACCTTCTGCCGTTAAGACGTCACCAAAGTCCCGTTCTACTTTGATTCCCTTTTTATCTAGGGCATATCGGACTAGTGCCAGCGTATCTTGTACAACACTGTTGATATCAATCGGTTGTAGTTGGTCAATCACATGACCGGGCCGGCTGTACTGAAGCAGGTTGTTGATAATAGCTCGAATACGATAGACCTGTTCAATAACGGTATCTATCTCTCCCTGCACCGCGGAATTTTCGCCCAATTCAGCCTGGAGTAGATCGATATGCCCTAAAATAACAGCAGCTGGGTTATTGATTTCATGTGCTATTCCAGCAGTGAGTTCGCCTAGTACTGCGAGCTTTTCTTTGGTAAAGAGTTCGGCGCGAGTGGCATTCAGTAATTCAATATGTTTTTCTAATTCTAAAGTTTTTTGTTTTAAGCTTTGCGTGCGTAATTCAACTTTTTGTTCCAGTTTTTCAGCCGCCTGCTTGATCACTTTTTGACGAGCATCTAACTCATCCAGCATGGTGTCAAATTGCTGTGCCAAGTCGGCGAATTCATTTTCAGCGGTTAAGGGACCAATACGTGTATCGGTTTCTCCACGTCTGACAGCCATGACGGACTGGTGCATCTTCTTTATAGGGCTAAGAAGTCGATACGCACTGCGCCAGACAAAATAGCCAGATAACAGCATAATAAGGCTTAAGGTAATGCCCAACTCGCCCAAGTTGCGTCGATACATATTGATAAATGGACTTTCGGAAAAGCCAGCATAAAGCACTCCAACCAGTTGGTTGTTCAGGTCATATATAGGCTCATAAGCACTGATAAACCAGTCGGTCACTACGAATGCTCGATCTAACCAAATACGTTCATTGATCAGTACTGCATCATGCACTTCTGCTGATATTCGCGTTCCTATTGCGCGAATAAAATCATCACTTTGATGGCTAATATGCTCTGCGGGAACATTGGTGGTAATGCGTACATCATCTAAAAAAAGCGTCACCGTTCCTATTCCTTGATCGGGTAAGGCATCTTGTCCATAGACAAGATCACGAATCCTATCAACAAAGGCCAGGTTGTGATTGAGTAAAACACCTCCATCCAGCACAAAGCTGACCTCTCCTGTCGAATTACGGATAGGTACAAGACTACGAACAAACAGTCCTCGAGTCTCTTGTGTCTTGTCGGAGGGGTGTGCTCTGGGTGTTTCTATCACATCTATTGTTACTCTGTCTGTGAGTTCCGGCGCGATCTTATTCAGTTCTGTAGCTTCGATAACAGAAAGGCCACTGGCCGCTTTGCCGGCCATTAACGATTCGGTGTTGGGTAAAAATACCTGCTCACTGAGGACGTTAATGTCAGTGAGATTCAAAAAATCAAATCCCTGCCGGGCTTTAATATCGTTGATAAGAGATTCCAGAGCATGAACATTATTGTCTATAAAGTAGGGATGCAGTTGTAGTGTCTGGCTCAGCTGTTCCAGGTTTTCAAGTTGCCTGTCTTGCATCAATTGCAAGGTACTTCTAGCTACAGCAAGGTCTGATGCTACTTTCATATACAGCTGTTTATCGGAATAGTTAGCTGTCCAATAGGTGGTTAAACCTATCAGCGAAGCAAAAGTCAGCATGATAGGAATCAATATTAAGGTTAGGAGCTTTCCGCGAACGGAATATCGCCAAGGCATGCTCATGTTATTCGGTGCCTGTTAATGAGTCCTGAGTCTCTTCCCATCCATTCAGTTTTCGATCAAGCGTTTTGCGCGATATGCCTAACTGTCTTGCTGCAGCAGATTTGTTGCCTTCACAGGCGCTGAGTACTCTGAGGATATGCCGCTTTTCAACTTCCTCTAAGGGCCAGCAGCTGGGGTAGCCTCCACTCATATCTGCGTTAAAGTCGGGTGATAGTTCAGATAAAGGTAAATGACCTAGCAAGATACAGCGTTCAATAAAGTTTTTTAACTCACGAATATTGCCTGGCCAGGCGTGGGATTGCATCGCTTTAAGGTCTTCATGGCTAAACGGTACGGCTGGAAGTCCAAGGTCTTCAGAGAGTCGTCTTGAAAAGAAATGGGCTAATAAAGGAATATCTTCACTGCGTTCTCTAAGAGGAGGAAGGGTGAGCGTAAGGACATTCAATCGAAAATAGAGATCCTCTCTAAATCGCTGTTCTTGTACTTCGTCTGCAAGTGTGCGATTAGTTGCAGCGAGAATTCGCACATTGGTAGGGGTTTCACGTTCACTGCCAACAGGGCGGATACTTTTTTGCTCTAAAGCTCTAAGCAATTTAGCTTGCATAGCCAGTGGTAGCTCACCAATTTCATCCAAAAATAGTGTGCCCCCTGCCGCGTAAGTAAATAAACCTTCTCTGGCACGGTCTGCTCCCGTAAAGGCTCCTTTGGTGTGTCCAAACAGTTCAGCTTCAAGAAGGTCAGGGGCGATGGCGCCACAATTAATGGCAACAAAAGCACCATCGCGACCAGACTGCTGATGAAGTGCCCGAGCGACTAATTCTTTTCCTGTTCCTGATTCACCTTCAATCAGAACAGGGGAGGGTGTTGGGGCAACACGTTGAATTACGGCATCGAGTCGTTTAATCACACTACTTTCACCAAGCATAGGGTTCTCAGTGGAAATATAACGAGTGACCTCTCGACGAAGTAGAAAGTTTTCTCGGGCCAATAGACGACGTTGCAAGACGCGCTTGACGGCATTCATCATCTGCTCAAGTCGAAAAGGTTTAAGAATAAAATCAGCGGCGCCAGCTCGAAGCGCTTGGATCGCCGTATCCAGTTCGGCATAGGCGGTCATAAAAATGATGTCGCTGTGACGATTTGGATCATTTAGCGCTTCGTGCCAATCGATTCCTGAGCGATCAGGTAGTTTGACATCAACAATCAACAGGTCGAAATGACAACGTTTACGAAGCTCTTCGGCCATTTCAATGGTTCCAGCCACTTCGACCAAGCCAAAATGCTTTTCCAGTGCTTTCTGCAAAAAGCTACGCATGCCTGATTCATCATCGACAACGAGGACAGAGGCGGAGCGGCATAAGTCAGTATCTGTAGGCATTATGTAAAGTCCAAAGAATTAATTCAGATAGATCACAGGGATTAATTTGTGTTGTTATGTCCGAGTGTTGAATCTAATTGGGTAGTTTTGTCCTATTTTAGCAAATAAAATCCACCATGTATCGAGACAAATTGATCCATGAACTAGCTTGAGAAGGGGGCAATACCTGCATTTGGACATCATTTACTAAAATGCTGGTATTAGAATTGCTTAGGGTATCAGTTATGTATATCAATGATAAAAAAGGAATAATGTATGTTGAAGCACCTAAGAGTATTGTTAGTGTGTGGATGTTTGCTTGCCACTTCCCTAGTTCAGGCGGATCCTATGATCCGTTTAGCAACCACCACGAGTACTTATAACTCTGGCTTGCTAGATTATCTGCTACCTTTTTACCAAGACCAAACGGGTGTGAAGATACAAGTCATTTCTGTAGGAACTGGAGCAGCATTGCGGCTAGGGCAAGATGGTGATGTTGATTTGGTCATGACACATGCCCCCCTGGCAGAGGCTGAGTTTGTTGAAGCAGGTCATGGAGTGATGCCTCGTGCATTGATGTACAATGATTTTGTTATTGTTGGTCCTGCTTCTGATCCGGCATTGATTAGAAGTGCGGAAAAGGTCTCTGATGCATTTTCAAAGATAGCTCAATCGGGGGCAATTTTTGTTTCTCGAGGAGACGATTCAGGAACTCACATTAAAGAAAATGAATTATGGGGGCTGTCAAACGAGTTGCCATCGTTTGAGGGCTATCGTAGTGTGGGCCAGGGAATGGGGCGAGTTCTTTCCTTGGCGTCTGAAATGGAGGGTTATGCTTTAACGGATCGCGGTACTTGGTTAGCCATGCAAAGTCGATTAGATTCTGTGCTTTTGTTTGAGGGTGATGAGCAATTATTTAACCCTTATCAAGTGATTTTAGTGAATCCAGAACGCCATCCCCATACGCTATATAATGAGGCAAAGGCTTTTGCTGATTGGCTTGTAACTAAGGAAGGGCAAGCGTTAATAGATAGTTTCCAAGTTGAAGGAGAGCAGTTATTCTTTTCATCAGCTAAAGAGTAAGCTCAAGGTCTTACACAGTTACTAACCAATAATCCCTAGTAAGTTTTTGCTACTGGGGTTTTTTATGTATTAATGGGCCTGTTTTATTTATGGACAGTATCACCGCCTCAACCTGGGAAGCAATAGTGTTGCTGATGTCTGGCGACCCAGAATTGTGGGATATTATTTTAGTCTCATTTAAGGTCTCATTGAGCGCTTTGTTCATCGCATTTCCTTTAGCCGCTGTATTAGGGTTTATATTGAGCTTTTGGCGTTTTCCAGGCCACTGGTTTATCGTCACTCTCAATAATACTTTATTGGCTATTCCAACCGTTGTTATTGGCTTGATTCTGGTGCTGTTACTATCACGCAGTGGTCCATTTGGCGATTTACGACTATTGTTCACACAGCCAGCCATGATTCTAGGTCAAATTTTGATCTGTTTTCCATTGTTGGTGGCAATGCTTCATATGGCTTATCAGGGTGTTTCACGTCATGCATGGGAAACGGCACGTGCGCTGGGGTGCTCAAGGGTGAAAACGCTTTGGCTGATCACGCTTGAAGTGAGATTTGCTGTGATCGCGGCACTGGTGACCGCTTTTGGTCGGGTTATTGCTGAAGTCGGCTGTGCGATGATGGTGGGTGGTAACATTGCCGGTTATACACGCACTATTACAACCTCAATTGCGTTAGAAACCACCAAAGGAGAGTATGTGCAGGGTATTGCTCTTGGAATTGTGTTACTGGTCTTGGCCTTGGTATTAAATCTAATGGTAGGAGTCAGTCGTGGGCGCAGTATTCAAGGAGTAAGCCAGTGATGACGGACAGTCTTAAGGCTTATAACTTGGAGCAATGTTTTGGTGATACGCAACTCTGGCGGATAGATCAATTGACCTTGAGTCCGGGGCGTGTCATTCATTTACGTGGCGAGAATGGCAGTGGTAAAACCACTTTGCTGAAAGTTCTGTCGGGTCTTCAAAAGCCCAGTAAGGGTCAAGTTTTATTTAATAACCAGCCAGTTAAACCAGGTCATAAAGTGTGCTATTTACACCAGCAACCCTATATGTTTGACCGTAGTGTTCGACGAAATCTAGAACTTGTGTTGCAGTCTCGTTCAGATAAGCGTGTGGAAAAGAAAAAAACATTGCAAGAGGTTCTCTTTTGGTCCGGTTTGTCTATGCAAGCTGACCAACCTGCACGGACGCTTTCTGGCGGTGAACGTCAAGCGCTTGCGATGGCAAGAGCCAAGCTTTGTAATCCCAGCTTTTGGTTATTGGATGAACCTACATCGAATTTAGATGAAAAAGGGATTCGGCGATGTGTAGAACTGGTATCAACATTGCAAGCCACGGGCGCATCCATCATATTGACCACTCACCAAACCGGCCTATTAACAGAGTTATGTGATCAAACTTGGTGGCTTAAACAGGGCGCTTTAATTACACACGAATAAATGCTTGAAGGTATAAAGTCGATGTCACATCAAAAGGTAACAGCAGTCATTTTAGCGGGCGGTCAAGGTCGACGAATGGGGGGGCAAGATAAGGGTTGGATTGAATATCAAGGAAAGCCAATGATTCAACACATCTTGGACAGGCTTACTCCCCAAGTGGATGAGGTCATTATCATTGCTAACCGAAATGTGGAGCGTTACCAATCTTTGGGGGTTTCTGTTTATCAAGATTATCTTAAAGGTTTTAACGGGCCTTTAGTGGGGATGGCTACAGGTTTGGAGCACGCTCGTCATCAGCATGTCGTTTTTGTCCCTTGTGATGGTCCTTTTATTAGTAGAGAATTGGTTCAGATCTTTTTAGATCAATACGGTTGTTTAAAAAAGCCGGTCATGGTGGCTTACGATGGAGAAAGATTACAGCCCATGGTGGTGATGCTTGAAAAGCAACTCCTGTCGGCGCTGAGACAAGCAATTGAATCGGGTGAAAGAAAACCAGATCGTTGGTATGCAACTATTGGAATGGGGGAAGTGCCGTTTCTTCCGCATACTTTGTGTAATTTCAATACGCCAGAGCAACTCAGCGATCAAAGTAGCTGATTTTTTTCTATTATTGGTTAGTCATTTTCATTCAGTTTCGGAACAAGACTTGCTTACATCTATTTTAGGATAGGAAATATGAGTGGATGATGACGAAAGATATTCCCGTATTAGGGTTTGCCGCCTGGAGCGGTACAGGTAAAACCACCTTGTTAAAGCAACTCTTGCTAAGCTTAAAGAAGAGAGGCTTACGAGTTGGCTGTATCAAGCATGCTCATCATCAATTTGATGTAGATACGCCTGGAAAAGACAGTTATGAGCTTCGTCATGCAGGTGCTTCGCAAATGCTGATCGCTTCTGAAAAGCGCTGGGCTCTGATGGTAGAAAAGCCACAAACTGAAATACCTTCCTTAGAAAATCTACTGGGGCATTTAGATACTGGTCAATTGGATTTGATTTTGGTCGAAGGGTTCAAATCAGAGGTGTTTCCGAAAATAGAGCTTTTTCGACCTAAGTTAGGAAAACCACTTCAGTATATGGATGATGCTTCGATCATTGCCATTGCAACGGATCAACCCACTGGCCTGCCAGACGATGTTCAGATACCTGTACTGGATATCAACGATATCAATGCTATTGAATCCTTTGTATGTCATTACACTCAAGTTAGGGAGAGTCAAGGATGAACCGTGAAGAAGTGTCTTGTTTTGATTTTGTAACGCCTGGTGGTAACCGTCATCTTAAATTGGAGGAAGGTGCTCGGCTCATTATGTCAATGGGTATTGGTTCTCAGTTAACCCATTATCAACCACTCGCCTCACTCATGGGCTGTATTTTAGCAGAAGATGTATTTGCCCCCTTTGATGTTCCTCTAAATCGAAATGCCGCAATGGACGGTTTCGCCATTAAGGGAGAGTCTCTCTTATCGCAGTCGTCATGGAATATAGTGGGTCAAAGTTTTGCTGGCAAACGCTATACCCAGAGTATAGATATGCATGAAGCGGTGCAGATTACTACAGGTGCTCCGATGCCTGAGGGCGCTGATACCGTGATTATGAAAGAGATGTGCCAACTCGAGGGAGATCGACTGAATGTTGAGCATGCGCTGTCTGTTCGCATTGGTAGCAATGTTAGGCAGGCGGGAGAAGATATAGCAGAAGGAAGCTTAGTACTTAACTGCGGACTGCGCCTTGGCCCTGTCGAAATTGGTATGCTCGCGTCGCTTGGTTATGCTGAAGTGTGTGTTTATCAGCCTTTAAAAGTAGCCGTATTTTCGACAGGTGATGAAGTGTGCGCGCCAGGTGAAACGCTTCATGCTGACGGCATCTTTGATACCAATCGCTTCTCTTTGATGTCTATGTTGAAAGGACTCGAGTGCGATGTGTCCGATTTAGGTATTTTACCTGATGATCAACAGTCCATCGAGAAAGCTCTTAAGCAAGCCGCAAAAGAACATCGTATGGTCTTTACCAGTGGTGGTGTATCGGTGGGAGAAGCTGACTATGTTAAACAGGCTTTAAGCGCTTTGGGTACAACGAACTTTTGGCAGCTCGCCATTAGGCCAGGTAGGCCAATCGCTTTTGGTGATTTGGGGCTTAATGCCTCTGGTGAAACCTGTTTGTTTGCGGGAATGCCAGGTAATCCTGTTGCAGTTATGGTCACTTTTTGTGTGTTACTGCAACCCTTAATTCGACAGTTGCAGGGTGAGACAGAGTGGGTGGGTTTGACCTGGTCAGGAAAAGCGACTGAAGAGATGAAAAGCCGTATAGGGCGCAGTGACTTTCATCGAGGTATCTATTCGATAAACGACAATGGAGAGTTAGAAGTTCGGACCACAGGGCCACAGGGTTCTGGTATTTTAACCTCCATGCATGAAGCAAATTGCTTAATTCAAATAGATGAAAATCATGACAAGATTCACGCCGGTGACAGGGTAAAAGTCTATCCATTTAGTCGTTGGTTACCAGGTTACCCCTTGGTTTGATGTTGTTCACTTAATTGTTTTAAAAATGTAGATCAACCGCTTAATGTAAGGCTGATATAGAGTAGAGAGAATATGACACAGTTTACTCACCTGGATGCAAAAGGACAAGCGCATATGGTTGATGTTTCAGCCAAAGCGATCACGTCTCGAACGGCCACCGCCAGCGCAAGCGTTCGCATGAATTTAGCAACATTGGAGTTGATATTATCAGGTGGGCACGCAAAAGGTGATGTGCTGGCTACAGCCAGAATTGCCGGGATTCAAGCGGCAAAAAGAACCCCTGATCTGATTCCCTTATGCCACCCATTGATGTTATCAAAGGTCTCAGTCGAGTTAACGCCGGATGCTTCATTGCCTGGTATCCGGATTCAAGCAACCTGTAAATTATCTGGGCAAACGGGCGTAGAAATGGAAGCCTTAACCGCGGCTTCAGTGGCAGCTTTAACCCTTTACGATATGTGTAAAGCGGTTGATAAAACCATGCTGATTGGCGACCTGCGAGTACTGGAAAAGCGTGGTGGCAAATCAGGTGATTGGTGTGCAGAGGATTCGGCTCTCCATCAGAACAGTGTCTTATCACCTTCTTTGCCTGATTCCTCCCTGTCTGATTCTGCGCTTCAGGTTCGCTTTTTTGCAGAGTTACGCGAACAGTTAAAACAAGATGAAATAGCGGTCAGTCTTAAAGAGCTTGAATTGGCTGGTTATCCTTTCACCGTAGCGGGCTTATGTCAGTGGCTGAGTCAACATCAGCAGGAATTAGCCCCTATCTTGAATCGTGCTGGCCTCATGGTTGCCGTTAATCACAAAATGGTTGACCAGACAGCCGTCATTCAAAGTGGTGATGAAGTCGCATTTTTTCCACCGGTAACGGGAGGTTAGTGGGTGTTTGTAGTACGTGTTCAATATGAAGTGTTTGATGCAGGTGCCGAAGTCGCAAAACTGACTGAATCACGAACCGATGTGGGGGCGGTTACCACATTTATAGGGTTGGTCAGGGACTTCAATGAGCGTCCTGATGTGCAAGCATTGACGCTTGAGCACTATCCGGGGATGACTGAGCATCAGTTGGATTTAATCGCGAATCAAGCGGCTGAACGCTGGCCTTTGCTGGGCGTGAGTATCATTCATCGCGTTGGTCGATTAGCACCGGGTGATCCTATCGTTTTTGTTGCAGTGGCATCGGCTCATCGGCAGGATGGATTTGAGGCTTGTCACTTCATTATGGATTATTTAAAGACAAAAGCACCTTTTTGGAAAAAAGAGCATACAGCCTCTGGTGACTACTGGGTGAGTTCACGATCCTCCGATCAACAAGCTGCGGAAAGGTGGGAGATAGAGCATGACTAGTTGTACACAGCACCAACAGGGGCTTGTTGATCGGTTTGGTCGCCGTGTGAAGTATGTTCGGCTGTCAGTGACTGACCGCTGTGATTTCCGTTGCGTTTACTGCATGTCGGAAAAAATGACTTTTCTGCCACGTGAGCAAGTTCTTAGCCTTGAAGAGATTGGTAGAGTTGCAAGTGTTTTTGCGGGGTTAGGTGTTGAAAAAATTCGTTTAACTGGTGGTGAGCCCCTAGTTAGACGAGATGTTATGCAACTGGTTGACTATCTAGGCACGCTAGGTTTGAAAGACTTTACGATGACAACCAACGGTAGTCAGTTACCACGTTATGCTAAGGCATTAAAAGCAGCGGGTATGCATCGACTGAATATAAGCTTGGATTCATTGGATGCTGAGAAATTTCACCGCATTACGCGCAAAGGGCAACTTCAACAGGTTATTGATGGTATCGATGCCGCTCAGCAAGCCGGATTTGACCAAATCAAAGTAAATGCCGTGATTATGCGTGGACGCAATGAGGATGAAGTACTTGATCTTGTGGATTTTGTGCGACAACGTCAAATCGATATCTCCTTTATTGAGGAGATGCCTCTTGGAGATGTTTCCGATCACGGTAGAGAGGAAACCTTTTGCTCTAGTGATGAAGTTAAAGCGATGATCGAACAGCGTTATAGATTAGAGGCTATCAATCAGCAGACAGGTGGGCCTTCTCGCTATTTTTCGATGCAGGATAGTCGCAGTAAAATAGGCTTTATTTCACCTCATAGTCATAACTTCTGTGGTGATTGTAATCGTGTTCGAGTGACTGCAGAAGGGCGTTTACTTCTCTGTTTAGGTAATGAACATTCAGTGGATTTGCGGCCAATCTTACGTGCTCACCCGACTGATAATAAGCCTTTAAAGCAAGCAATCGTCGATGCTATGGACCTAAAACCTGAACGTCATCATTTTACTACCGATGGTGACGTTCAGATTGTTCGTTTTATGAATATGACGGGTGGCTAACGAGACTATTGATTATTCATAGCACTGTCGATTTTTGTAAGGATACGCTAAACTCATCTCTTACGCTCTAGATTAATCCGGATTAGCAAGGATACGTGAATGCCGGAAACAGATAAAAAACAGACTCCGCAAGCTATTTCGGGTGAGTATTGTCTTGCGTTACAACCTATTTGTGATCATAAGCTTCGACATGCTGGGGATGAGTTACTCTACCGAAGTAATCAGTATGCCAAAGTTGCACAGATCGATAGCCCTCTTGTTGCGACAGCGCGTGTTGCCCATATGGCTTTTTATGAGGTGGGCGTTGATTCGTTAACAGGCCCTCGTCAGCTTTTCTTTAATGTGCCACGTGAATGGGTCCTAAATCCTGATTTACTTCCTCCTGTTACAGATCACATAGTGATAGAAGTTTTAGAAGATATAGAAGCTGACGAGGAAGTTGTTGAGGCACTCGGTCAAATTAAGTCATTAGGCTATCGCATCGCATTAGATGATTTTGTACTAACCGAGAAAAACTATCCTTTATTAGACTATGCAGACATTGTCAAAATCGATGTGCTGAATGAAATGATTAATGAAGAAACTGTTAAGTTATATCTTTCACGTGGTTTAATACTGCTGGCAGAAAAAGTAGAAGACTTTGTCACCTTTCAGCGCTGTCGAGAGTTAGGTTTTACGCTCTTTCAAGGCTTTTTTTATGCACATCCAGAGGTTAAACCCAGTCAGTTTAAGCGAAAAGGTAACAAGTCAGCTCAGTTGCGCCTATTGGCTGCCTTAAATGAGCCTGAGCCCGAAATGGATCATATTGAAGCCTTGTTAGCACAAGACCCGCAACTCTGTATTCGCTTATTACGCATGTGTAATTCACCTGCTTATCGTCGTGAATGTGATATATCTAGTTTACGGCAAGCTATGCTACTTGTCGGCTTAATAAAACTTCGCAAGCTGATTGTTGTGTTGATGCTCGCTGACAGTGATCCATGTCAGATGTTAATGCTTCCCAAAGCTTTATCACGTGCTCGTATGTGTGAACTTTTAGCCACTGAGATGAAGATGGAATCGCCTGATAGTGCTTTCTTGGTGGGTATTTTATCGATGATGGATAGCTTGTTAGAAGAACCGCTAGATAAGCTCTGTTTACAATTACCACTGAGCAAAGAAGTGGTAACGGCGCTGTTAACTCGAAAAGGTAAACTCGGTGAAATATTAACCTTGACAGTTTCTTTTGAAGATGCCCATCTTAAAACGCACTCCGCATCGGTGCTTGATCGACTTAACCGATGCTATCTGCAGAGTGTAAGCTGGGCTACGCAAATGCTTGGTGAAGCTACCCAGCCAATTGACCAAAAATCCTAAAACCACCCAGATAAGTGCCAGCTGCTGAGCCAAATGTGGCAAGCATAAACACTAATAAGGTTCTTGAGACACGATTTCGCCACCATCCTTTCATTTCTGTAACATCATGACGAAGTCTCGAAAAATCTCCGACTGTGGGTTTGCGCATCGCAATTTCAATAGCTGCCGCGACCATGCCAGCACCAATAGTAGGGTTGAGCGATGTAAATGGCGCAGCAAAAAAAGTACCGATGATGGTTATCGGGTGAGCGGTTGCAATCAGTGTTCCCAGTGCGGCTAAGGTGCCATTGATTAACACCCATTCCATCACAAGCTGTATGCCTAGGTCAGTATTTCGGCTAAACCCAATAGCAAAACCGCTGAGTACCAGTAGCATGATGGCCCAAGGTATCAGTTTAGGCCAGCGACTCCCCTTAGGCGTTTGTTCAAGTATCGACAATTGCTCTTTGGGGTTTTCGGGCAGGTGGCCGCGAAGGTTATCTGCCATACCTTTCAAATGGCCTGCCCCAATCACCACTAGGACACGCTTATAACGACTGTCACCGTTATCTTGGGCTAAACGCAATGCCATATAGTGATCACGTTCTGCAATCAGTGCCTGATAGAGGTGCTCTGATTCTTCTGCAAACTCAGAGAAGGTCGATTCTAGTACATCACCTTCTTTCAGTTTTTCGATTTCGTCAGCAGTGACTTTTTCCTTGGAAATCAGACTGGCCATTAATCCGCTGATCAAGTTCATCCGCTGCCACCAGGGTACACTTCGATAGACCCGCTTCAACGTGATACCGATATCTCGGTCAATAACCATAACGGGTAAGTTAAGCGACTCTGCTTCCTCCAGTGCCGCTTTCATTTCAGCACCGGGTGCAATACCACTCTCTTCAGCAACACGTTGTTGGAAAGCGCCTAATGCAAGACTTGCGGCCACCATGCCCGCCTTACCTTCGCGGATCACTTGAAAGAGGTCCATTCGTGCCAGAGCGTCAGGATCTTGCATGCTCTTTAAACGACCAGGGCAAAGCTCAATAGCAACTGCGTCAAATTCACCAGAGCGGATCAGTTCACGAACTTCATCAGCACTAGCCTTTGAGACATGAGCTGTACCCAAAAGCGTGTAGTGCGTGTCATGTTTATGGAGTTCTTCACGTGGTCCACTTGGGTGGTTAGTGTGTGTATCAGTGTTGAGTTGTGTGGTGGTCATAAAGTCCATGTCTATGTTCAAACAAAAGAGCTGTGATTTTACCCTTCACAGAAAATAAGTGCATCTTTGTGAGGTATTTAAATGAAATAACTGACTTGTCATCTTTTCATAGTAAACTACGTGGAGATGATTGGATGCAAAGCTTAAGGAGATTTCAATTGATTACGGAACACTTTATTAATGCAAGTGTCACGCCACCGGGAAACTTAGACACTTTATCTCCACATGAAGTGGCGCGATTACAAGATCGAAGCAACAGTGGCTTACACAGTTTATTTCGCCAGTGTGCTTTAGCTGTTCTGAATACCGGTAGTGAAATGGACAGTACGCGTCAGGTACTGCATCATTTTCGTCGATTTGATGTGCAAATCAGTCATAAGTTCAGAGATGTGCAACTCGACTTAATCAATGCGCCAGCGACAGCGTTTGTTGATGGTGAAATGATCCAGGGGATACGTGAGCACTTATTTTCAGTATTACGTGATTTGTTGTATGTGAAAGATGAGCTGGATACCTGCTGTGATGGTATGGATGAGTCACATCATATTACCAACCTGGTATTTCATATTCTCCGTCATGCTGGAGCGATGCGTCCTCACGTTAAGCCTGATATGGTGGTATGTTGGGGTGGGCATTCCATTAATCGAGTAGAGTATGAATATACTAAAAAGGTAGGTTACGAGTTAGGTCTGCGTAAGCTCAATATCTGTACCGGCTGTGGTCCAGGGGCGATGAAAGGCCCTATGAAAGGGGCAACCATTGCGCATACAAAGCAGCGTGTCGCAACAGGGCGCTATTTAGGCATTACTGAGCCGGGTATTATTGCGGCTGAGTCACCTAATCCCATAGTCAATGAATTACTGATTATGCCAGACATCGAAAAGCGCCTTGAAGCATTTGTTCGTGTCGGCCATGGTATTATCGTATTTCCCGGTGGGGCGGGAACAGCCGAAGAGATTCTGTATATCTTGGGTATCTTGTTGCAAGAGGAGAATAAACAGATTCCTTTCCCTCTGATTTTTACAGGGCCGGAAGAGAGTAAAGCCTACTTTGAAACGATGGATCGCTTTATTGCAGCAACCTTGGGTGAAAGGGCAAGAGGCTTTTATGAGATTATTACGGGTGATGCACATGAAGTGTCTCAACGGATGCAGGAGCGCTTACATCAGGTGACAGCCTATCGAAAAGCCACTGGAGAATCCTTCCATTTTAATTGGGACTTAAACATTCCTCTGCCTCTTCAAAAGCCTTTTGAGCCAACGCATCAGAGCATGGCAGCATTAAATTTATCTCGTCAGTTACCGGATTACGAGTTGGCATCGCAGTTACGCTGTGCACTCTCGGGGATAGTGGCGGGTAATGTCAAAGAGCACGGTATTCGTGCGATTGAAGCTCATGGTCCCTTTGAGTTAAGAGGTGATGAAGCGATCATCAATGCACTGTCAGAATTACTTAACAGCTTTGTTGATCAGCATCGGATGAAGATTAATCATGAGGAGTATGTGCCTTGCTTTACATTAGCGCATCATGATCTGGGTTAATGTGAATTGAGTTTTTGGGTTAGCGTGAGCGTAGTTGATGCGAAGTGTATGAAGCATCTTTAATGCGCTCCGCTAGCTCTTTTAATTTTCCACGTTGCACCTTTCCGACAGCACTTCTCGGGAGTTGGCTACAAAACTCAATAGAATTGGGGACTTTATAGCCTGTTAAGCGTTCTTTACAGTAGTTTCGGATACTATCTGCAGTTAGAGAGGTACTGTGTGTTACGACATAGAGTTTGATACGTTCACCGGTGATGGCGTCAGGTATACCTATGGCTGCACAATCTTCAACGCCTGGAATGTCGCACACCAGCGCTTCTAATTCACTGGGAAAAACGTTAAATCCGGAGACACAAATAAGCTCTTTTTTGCGATCTATAATCGATAAGCGCCCTTCAGAGGTCAAGAATCCAATATCACCTGTACTTAACCAGCCCTCTTGATCGATCACTTTTTGGGTTTCATCTGGCTGGTTCCAGTAGCCCATCATCACCTGTGGGCCTTTTACTTGGATTTCACCTATTTCACCCATAGGCAAAGAAGCGCCTATCTCATCAATAATCCTGATCGAAGTATGCTGTAGGAGCTCGCCAGCAGTTCCAAGATGAATATTATCAGGGCGATTGACGCTGACCACGGGCGAGCATTCTGTAAGGCCATAGCCTTCGGCAATTGGACATCCCGTAAATTCGTGCCACTCTTGAGCTAAGTGTTTAGATAACGCCATTCCTCCAGAAATGGTGAGTTTTAAGGAGCTAAAGGCATGAGGGGTAATGCATTTTTGTTTCATTAGTGCGCTAAATAATGGGTTGATTCCAGCGCAGATGGTAGGCTTAAACTGTTTCAGTTGCTGAGCAAGGGCTTTAGAGTTGCTTGGATCCAGTATTAAATGCGCATGCGCACCCTGAGTGAACAATGACCAGGTTAGCGTAAAAGCGTAGATGTGATAAAGGGGCAGAGGTTGGTATAACCGCTCTTGACCCGACTCGGTATAAATTTCAAGTAAGTGCTTTAGCTGTGAAAGGTTAGCAATCAAGTTTTGGTGCGATAGCATTGCCCCTTTTGGGGTGCCCGTTGTTCCCCCTGTATATTGTAATAATGCTAAATCACTAGCGTGTTGAGTGACGGGTTGCCATCTGGGGTTGGGTTCGTACTGAAGTAACTCTTTTAACCAAAAAGCTTGGGGTATTGCATCTTTTGAGAAAGGAATGGCAAAACGACGCACGTATTGATTGATGAGTGAACCCTTAAAGCCGGGGTGTAAGTCCCCAAGCTCGGTTAAAATTACGGTATCGATATCCGTTCCCTCCATGGCAATGGAGGCTTTTCGAGCCAATGGAGCAAAGGTGATTAATCCCTTGGCTTGACTGTCTTTTAAAATAAAGTGCAGTTCTGTAGGTGTGTAGGTCGGGTTGGCTAATACCAGTACTAGGCCGGCTCGCATACAGGCGATGACAAATAGCGGAAACTGCAACATATTGGGTAGTTGAAGTACTACCCGGTCACCCGGTTGAAGGTTGCTGTTATGGTAGAGCCAAGAGGCTATCTGGTGGCTTTTATGGTTGAGTTCAGTAAAAGAGATACTGGCACTGTTCATCGAAAAAGCAGTGCTACTATCGAACTGCTTGAACACAGCATCGAAAAGATGGTTCATACAGCTCATTTCAGCTTTCAGAGGTCCGCATTTTATTGTCATTGTTTTCCCCTCGTTATACGACTATTGTCGTACTTCAAGTGGAAGTATGCAATCTTTGAACAACTTTTCCATCAACAAAGACAACCATTTCACCGGTTTCAAGCCTAGACCAGATCTCATTATTGGTCAGAGGGTCTGTGGCAATCACGGTAACGATGTCGTTAGGAGTGGTCACTGCTTCAAAGTCAACTGCCATTTCGCAGTCACTTAAGTGAGCTTCACCAAAGGGAGACTGACGAGTGATCCAGCTAAGTTTCGTGGTGCAGTAGGTAAAGAGATGCGTGGACTCACTGAGCAATAGATTAAATACACCTAATTGGCGCAGTTTTTCACAGCAATCATGAATAAATTTGGCCAGTTGCGTGTAATCGGAGGGTGGAGATGGAAATTGAATACGTATCTGATCTAAGATCCAACAAAAAGCATACTCGCTATCGGTTGTGCCGACGGGGAAATAGTGCACGAGTGGCCAAGTAAAGATTTCCGGATCAAGCTGGCCATTGTGAGCATAACACCACTTTAAGCCCCAGAGTTCTCGATCGAAAGGGTGAGTGTTTTCTAAGCAGACACTGCCTACATTTGCCTGACGAATATGACTGATCACTGTGCAACTTTTGATGGGGTATTCAGCTATAAGTTGTGCGATACGAGACTCGACACTCGGTGTAGGGTCGTGAAAGATGCGCAATCCCTTACCTTCATAAAAGGCAATACCCCAGCCATCGCGATGTGGGCCTGTACCGCCTCCACGTTGCATTAATCCTGTGAAGCTAAAGCAGATATCTGTGGGTACGTTTGCACTCATACCTAAGAGTTCACACATGGCTTACCTCTGATCAGTTAGCGTGATGCGTTCAGGAAGATCAGCAAAAATGTCCTGTTGGTGTTCATTCTCTTCAACGGCTTGAACTTCAAGAGATGCTGCACCTAGCGTAGCCTCAGGTAAGGTTCTTTCACCAACAAAAATACCGCCTTGGTCTATTTTCATGTCTGTACAACAAACTTGTGCTTGTACTTGTCCACCTGGCTCGATAAAAAGATGGTCACAGATGATTTCGCCTTCCAATGTGCCACTGACATAAATGGAAGTACCACGAACACGGCCTTTAATTCGCCCATGCTTACCTATCGAGATATCATCTTTAGCAATTAAGTGCCCCATGATCAAACCATCAATATGGGTTTTGCCATTGATGGTGATGTCGCCCGATAAACTGTTACCCTTGGCGATGATGCTTACTGAGGCCCGCCCTGGTTTAGGGGGTACATTGCGCTTAAGGATTCCCACGGTACGTCCTCTATACTGGTAAAGAGTGATTCAAAGTTATTCA
This sequence comes from Nitrincola sp., assembly GCA_007125745.1. Taxonomy (GTDB): domain Bacteria; phylum Pseudomonadota; class Gammaproteobacteria; order Pseudomonadales; family Balneatricaceae; genus Nitrincola. The sequence goes on along the minus strand of SLCQ01000091.1, from coordinate 197 downwards.
GGCCCCAATCCACAAAAGGCTGTGGATCTAATGGGGTATACAGATGGCGAACTTCATAGTGTAGATGAGGACCTGTCGAACGCCCTGTATTTCCACTATAGCCGATCAGTTGTCCTTTATGAACATACTGTGCTGATTCTACCTCAATCTTTTGGAGATGCGCATAATAGGTTTTAAAGCCAAAATTATGTTGAAGG
>SLCQ01000011.1 GCA_007125745.1 Nitrincola sp. | reverse complement strand
TGAGACTAACAGTAAGAATTACTTTTGAATGTGACATGATAAGCTCCTTATTGGGATGGTTGCAGTGATAACCAAGCCGACACAGCTTGAATATCATAAGGGCTCAGGCGCTCCGCAATCGCTAGCATTAAGTGTTGCGGATCATTGTGTCGTGTATTTTCTTGCCATGCTGTTAACTGAGCTTCGATGTAGCCAGAGTGCTGACCCGCAATTGCTGGAAAATGTTGTCCTGCACCTAGGTTATCTGGACCATGACAAGACTGACAGGAGGGAATATAACGCGTCCAGTCGCCATGAATAGCAAGTGTCTTTCCCCACTCTAACATTTCTAAATCAGCTGACTCTCCACCCTTCCCAGGTGTTGCAGGCATTTCGCTGTAGTACACAGAAACATCTCGCATTTGTTGATCATTGAGCATCGCCGCAAACGGAGCCATAGAGGCATTTTCGCGGGTGCCGTCATTAAAGTCTTTTAATTGTTTATAGATATACGCAGCATCTAGTCCAGCTAAGCGTGGCCAAGACTCTCCACCAGGCATGAACATACCGCTACCATCAGCTTGATGGCATGCAGTACAAACTGCTGATGCTGCTTGCCCTCGGGTTGCATCACCATCAATAGTGTTGGCTTGGCCTAAAGTACTTAACGCAATGCAAACGGATATTAAAGGAATGTTTGATAGGATTTTCATTGTTAGGTTGCTCCTCACCTCAGCTAACACATATTCATGTGTCAATTAGAACAACCTTACGCTTTAAATGGCCTTTGAACTATTGGTAAAACCCTTGTTTATCTAAAGGAATCTTTAGTGCGATTGTGCTTCAAGGCAAACTCTAATCAAGTCAGCCAACGAAACCACCTGCATTTTTGTCATGATATGGTGTCGATGTACATCAACAGTGCGAACACTGATATTAAGCCTGTCGGCTATTTTCTTACTGGGCTCGCCTTCCAATAAGCATTGCAATACCTGCTCTTCTCGACGAGTGAGACGGGTTCTTCGCTGTTCGACAGTCAATATCTGTGCTTGTTCCGATAAACGTTGCTGATGTTGCTCGATAGCCTTTGTCACCGTATCGAGAAGCAATTGATCATTGTAAGGCTTTTCAAAAAAATCATATGCACCAGCTTTCATTGCACGAACAGCCATAGGGACATCACCATGACCTGTCATCAGTATCACGGGTAGGTCAGGCGCTTTACTCGCAAGCTCGCCTTGCAATGTTAAACCACTCATACCGGGCATTCGAATATCCAACAAGACACAGCCCAGTTGTGTTAAATCTGCATATGTTAAAAAGCTGACAGCATCACTGTATTCTAACACTTGGAGATCAACTGATTCGAGAAGCCAGCGTAATGACCTTCTTACCGCATCGTCATCATCAACAATATGAATAACTCCAGTCATCTATCCCCCTAGTGTTTTGGCTCTCGTTTTTTCGATAAAAGAGGTAGGCGTAACTGAGCAACAGCACCGCCCTGCAAACGCGATTTGAGCGTTAAATTACCTCCCATCGATTCGGCCAAGGAACGACTTAAAGATAACCCAAGACCCATACCTTCTTTCCTAGTCGTCATAAAAGGCTCAAATAAATGGCTTTCAATATGAGGATCTATTCCCTTACCACGGTCTTTAACCTCAACTATCAAGGCTTGCTCATCATCATTGTAATAAGTGCATACCTCAAGCAAGCACTCCTCTGATTGCATTTCTTCCATCGCATCTAATGCATTAGTGACTAAATTTGCCAAAATCTGCAGAAGATAGATGCGATGACTATAAATACCTGGTAAATGATCATCAAGAATCACTTTTGGGTGAATGCTTGCTTGCGATAACCTTGTATGGCAAAACAATAATGTATCAGCGATGACAACATCGATTTGGACCCAGGAATAATCACCTGCTTCCTTTTTTAAAAAAGCACGAATATTTTTCATCACAGCTGCGGCTTGATCGGCTTGGCAGGCTATCTGCTCAGCGGCATCAATTAAAGATCTGCGTTTTTCTTCTAGTGATTGATCTTCTCTTTTTAGATAGCGTATAGACCCACGAGCATAGTTTGCAATCGCAGTTAAAGGCTGATTGAGTTCGTGTGCCAATCCCGCAGTCAGCTCACCCATCAGGGCAAACCGGGAGGCATGACGTAACTCTTCTTGATGTTTATGTGATTCATTTTCAGCTAGTTTTTGCCGTTGTTGGGACCATTCTAACTCCTGCGTTCGCTGACGAACGATATACTCTGTTCGAAGATTATGTAGCACCCATAAAAACAATAATGACCCCGCAAGCATTAGCCAGTGCTTATGAGTCAAAAGCCAGTGTAAGACCGGGTTATGAGGAAAAGCTGCAAAAGGACCTATTCGAAGACCTTCAAAAACCTCATATACAGACTGGTAGGAAACAGGAGGCTGCCAGTGCACGAGATCCTGCTCGATCATAAGCGAATCTGAGCTCATTAAAACGGATACGACCTGGCGAGCAAGAGTGTCATTGACCCTTGCTGTGCGCAATAACGGCCACCCGGGATAAAGATCTGTTGACAACTTGCATGGATAGGTTGCAATTACCTGATCACCTACCTGTCGAAAATGTGTTAATTCAATTTTCCCTTCCAGAGCCATAACCTCGACTAAACAGCTTCGCAAAATAATGGCGTCTACATCGTTATTGAGGAGCCGTTCGAGAAGCTGATCCATCGGAAAGCCACTAAAATGCCATTCAACCCCCCATCGATTCATATCTGGAAATGATTGTTGCAACCGATCCAGCATCAACTGATACCCTCCGAAAGAGTCACCCCCTACAGCACCTACTCTTAAACCTTTCAGATCGCTAAAATCTTGAATATCATCACGTTCCGAGCGTGTTAACATAACGGAACCTACTTGATTAAGAGGCAGACCTTCCTTGATATGCTGAAGTTGAGCGATGGGGGCAAGGTCAAAATGAGAGGACAAAGCTACATAATGACCGGGGTTGGTAATAACAAAATCTAACGTCCCTTTTTCTAATGCATGATCCAACTCCGCCAGATTCATTGGATGAAGTACTAATTCATGTGCAGGCATTTTTCTCTCTATTTGCTTTAGAGAAGGAAGCCAATGTTGATCAAAGTTTTCCAAACTTCTCCAATCTAAAATACCTATATGAATTTCTTCAGCAAATAGTGGTGGAATCAAGAGTATCTGCAAAATAATCACGTAGAACATGCTTTTCCGAAAAAAGGAAATCATGGCTGATCTAACCATCGATACAATGTTCTTCGACCTATGCCCAGCAACGCGGCAGCACGTCTTTTATTTCCATCAACTTCATCTAAAACCAACTGCACATAACGACGCTGTAACTCATCCAGTGTTGGTAATCTATTGCCATCCAACAAGCGTTGCTCTGTAAGACTAGGAGAGTCTGCACTCTCTATTGCAACCGCTGGCGGCGCATCAAGTAAACGTGTCGGCAAGTGTTTGGGCTCGATAAAGCCATCCTGACAAAAGGCGACAGCTCTCTCAACAACATTTTGTAGCTCGCGCACATTACCTGGAAATGGATAGCGACAGATCAAGGCTAGTGCCTCATCATTGAACCCTTTTATTTGACGCCCTTGAGCGACCGCATGTTGCCGCACAAATTGTTGCGCTAAGAGCTCCAGATCATCTTCTCTTTCCCGTAGTGGGGGTATATTGATCGCAAATGTTTCCAGTCGGTAGTAAAAATCTTCTCTAAAGCTACCTTCGGTTACCTTTTGCTTTAGGTCACGGTGGGTCGCCGCAATGATGCGCACATCGACATGCACCTCAGTATCCTGACCAACGGGTCGGACAGATCCGTCTTGGAGTGCTCTAAGCAGTTTAGCCTGCAACGCGAGCGGCATTTCGCCAATTTCATCTAATAGTAAACTTCCGCCTTGCGCTTCTTGTAAAAGCCCTTTACGAGATTTTTGCGCCCCCGTAAACGAGCCAGCAGCATGACCAAAAAACTCACTCTCAAGTAACTCTGCTGGAATACCTGCACAGTTAACTGCTAAAAATGGACCGGACTTTCGATCACTTTCCGCATGCAATGCTCGTGCTACTAGCTCTTTACCGGTTCCACTTTCTCCATTGATCAGAACGGGGCCTTGTGCACGTGCCACAACACGAATTTGATCAAAAAGATGTCGCATTACACGGCTCGTACCTAACATGTCATGAAAGTGATGATCTTTCTTGGACAGTTGCCTAAATGTACTTAACTCATGTCGTAACTGTCGGTGCTCTAATACTTTGTTAACACTGAGCAAAAAATGATCGAGATCTAAGGGTTTAGTTAAAAAATCATCCGCCCCTTGCTGTAACGCTTGGACCGCCTGACGAACACTGCCGAAGGCTGTAATCACAATAATGGAGGGCCTAACCGACTCATCACACTGCATAATATGCTCGACTAATCCCATACCATGGCCATCAGGCAAGCGTAAGTCAGTAATCACCAGGGCAGGATTTAGTTGATCTAGCAACCCTTTCGCCTCTTCAATAGAGTCAGTGGTATGTACTGGAAAACCCTCAGCATCCAACTCTTCAAGGATAAGAGCCGCTAAAGATTGATCATCTTCTACTAAGAGAATAGGCCAGCTTTGTTTATCACTCATATTCATTAATCACCCTCATATTGGGGAAAGCGCAATACAAACTTTGCACCACCCAACTCACTTTGTAATACACTCACCTCGCCTTGATGCTCCTCAACAATCCGCTTAACGATCGCCAAGCCTAAGCCGCTACCTTGCCCTGGGTTTTTGGTTGTCACAAAGGGTTCAAACAACTGCTTTTGAATACTTGGGTCTATACCCGGCCCCGCATCTTCAATAATCACCTGCACCTGATCATCAACAGACCAGTGCATTTTAACTGGGCCATCAGGACAGGCCTGACAGGCATTTCTAAGTAAATTGACCAGCGCTTGCTCCAAACTCAATGAATCTCCTTTTAGCCTTGCTTTCTTACCGGGGATTAGCTCCACTTGATAACCCTCACCCTGAATAAGTGCTTGAGCACGCGCTATCAGAGCCTTGAGATCCAGTGCTCTGGGTTGTGATCTAGATGATCGTCCGTAGGATAGTAGTTGCTGAATGATCGATGTCATCCGTGATGTTTGGCATCGTATATCCTCCAACTCCTCTATATCTTTTGACTCTGTCATGCGCCGCTGTAATCGACTTGCCCGCCCATCAACCACACTCAGCGGTGCTCCTAGTTCATGCGCCACACCCGCAGATAACTGTCCTAAAGCTGCCAGTGTTTCAGCTTGCCGAAGCCGCTCAGAAATCATCTCACGCTCGAGTCTTTGTTCCTCTTCACGCGCTTCGGCTTGCTGAATGGCATCGAGCATTCTATTCAGTCCAGATGCTAATTTACGCACTTCACTGGGACCATCTTCAGTCGCTCGATGGTGATATTCTCCTGACTCAACCCGTTGAATACTGCGAAGTATGCGTTCCAATGGACCACCTATCGCCCGTTGATGTGTCAATACTAAAATACCCAAGATCAATACGCTGATCAGTAGAAATCCCGCCCAAGAGCCATAGGCGAGGCGCTTGAGTTGCTGATCAATGTCGCTGTGCC
>SLCQ01000223.1 GCA_007125745.1 Nitrincola sp. | reverse complement strand
GCCCTACTCAAAGAGGTTCTGCAAGCAAGAACGCATCAATTTCCTGCCACAGTGATGAGTCAAAACGTCTCGCAACTCTCCAGTGATATTGCTAGCACCATTCTACAAATAGATGTCCGGCCGGGCGATACCGTCGTTTATGGACAGAAACTCATTACCTTAGATTGTCGTGATTCGGAAGATCAACTGTCACTTTTGCAAAGTCGACTCAATGAAACGCAAGTGACCTTAATACAAGCAGAGCGGTTATCTGAACGACTCAGGTCTCTTCAGGAGCGTCAACTGAGTGATAGCTTATCAGCAGAAGATGCTCAATCCGAAGTGTTACGACAACAAGCACGACTCAGCGCAACTGAAACTGAACTCCAAATAGCCAAACGTAATACTGAGCGTTGCTTTATTTATGCACCCTATGATGCCGCTATTACAGCTCAATTTGCTTATATAGGAGAGCGCACATCACCAGGAATGCCCTTACTGCAACTGCAACAGCTTTCCGATGCTGAGTTAGAGGTCCAGCTTCCGATTCATCGTTTTGAAATTGATGCAGACATGCAAGCGATATTTCAACTGAACGGAGAACAACACAAGGTAACCTTTTTACGTGCATCGCCAGTCGTAAACGCTGAAACAAGAAGTCAAACAGTTTGGTTTAGAGCACCCGATTCGGTTGACATTGGCCGCAGTGGTACGCTGGTTATTGATGAAGATAAACTATTCATTCCTGCAAACCTCATTATCCGACGTCAAAACCAGCTGGGTATATTTATTGTGAAAGACTCACAACCCGTCTTTTATCCGCTGACAGATGCTCAAGAAGGCCGCCCTTACCCTGTACCGGAAGATCTTATTGAACACACAATAGTCACTCAAGGACATCAGTGGTTGGCCGCGGAGTCTAATCCATGATTCGAGCGTTTCTTCGCAATAGAGTCTTGGCAAACTTAGTGTTTGCGTTGGTCATCGTAATGGGTGTGCTGTCTTATCAAATGTTACCACGGCAACAAGACCCTACTATCAACTTCAACTGGATTGTCATCATCACAGCCCTGCCAGGTGCCAGTGCCGAAGATGTCGAGATGCGCGTCACACAACCCATTGAAGATGCCCTAAGAAAATTGAATGATGTTAATTTTGTATCCAGCACATCACGAGTGGGGCTATCTAATATTCTGGTTCGTTTCAGGGACCTTGATGAACGCACCTTTGATAAACGTGTAAACGACCTTAGACGAGAAATTCAAAGTAAACGTAGTGAGTTGCCTAGAGATATTGTCGAACCCATTATTTTAGAAATCACCAGTGCGAATGCGTTTCCATCGGCCACCATAGTGGTTCAAGGACAAGATGACGATGAAAGTTTGCGACGACTTTCCTATCAACTTGAGCGGGATTTAGAGCAGATGCGTGGCGTAGACCGCGTTGACACTTTAGGTCTGAATGATCCCGAAGTGCAGGTAAAACTGGACTTTGAACGCCTCGCCAACCTAGGCGTAAACCCCGCAGAAATTGCCGACATGATCGGCATGCAGTGGCAAGATTTGGCGGCTGGAAGATTACAAGTTTCTCATCAACAATGGCTAGTGCGTCATATTGGTCAGTCCCCTGAACCAGAAGACTTAGCGTTTCTTCAGCTTCCCTTAAGCAGTGGCGAACTCGCTTTAGAGGAGATTGCATCGATTCAACGCGCACGTAAAGATGCAACAAACAAGGTTCTATTTCAACAAAAACCGGCTGTCATGATGGCCGTTATGAAAGACGCTAATACCAACACACTTGAACTGATCGACGCATTGGATGATTTTTTGGTGGAATGGAATCAGCTCAATACCGGTCAGGGTGTTACTGCTTTTTTAGCTGATGATCAAACCGAGACGACTCGCCGTGCGATCAACATCATGCAGTCTAACGCAGTACAGGGATTATTTTTTGTTTTTGTTGTTAGCTGGTTGTTTCTGGGCTGGCGCATTGGCCTACTGGTTGCCCTAGCGATTCCTTTTTCCTTAACAGGGGTATTCATTCTGCTTCACGCGCAACAGGAAACACTAAATTTAACTGTTTTACTCGGTGTGATTATCGCCTTGGGGATGCTGGTCGATGTTGCCGTCGTGATGGTTGAAGCAACGCATCAACGATTACAAAAAGGGCTCGATACGATCGAAGCCGCCATAGGTGCTATGCAAGAAGTTGGATGGCCTCTACTTGCCGCCATCATGACCACTATTGCGGCCTTTTTACCCTTGATGCTGATGCCTGGCATACTCGGCGACTTTATGCGCATCGTGCCACTTGTAGTGACCTTTGCATTGCTGTTTAGTTTAATCCAAGCCTTCTGGATGCTTCCTTCCCAAACCAAGCTATTACAATCCGATCCTGTTTATCAACGACATCATATCAGCAGGCGAGAAAGGATTATGCAACGCTTACGCAACATGTATGGACGCTTTTTAGTGAAAAGCTTTCGCCATCCCTGGATCACTTTAGTTGTATTAACAGGCGCTTTTTCCTCAGCCATTTACCTGTTTACCAGCGATCGCATTTCCACCAACTTTTTTGCCGCTGACACACTTCAGGTTTTCTATATCAATGTCGAAATGCCGCCGGGTTCAACACTAGGGAGCACATTAGAGACAACTCACCAAGTCGAGCAATTAGCCAAAGAGCTTCTGTATGACAATGAAATAAGGTCGATGGTGAGTTATGCAGGTCAAATTTTCACTGAAACAGAACCCCTATTAGGCGATGCGTATGGACAAGTGTTTGTGAGCCTGACCTCCCGCCACAATGGCGGCAGATCAGCCGATCAAATTATCCAGAGTCTACGTGATCAACTTCCTAGGATGGCTCCCTCACCCGCCAGGGTCAGTTTACTTAAATTGTCCGGTGGTCCACCGAGCGCGATGCCTATCAGTATCAAAGTGAGAGGTGATGACTATGCCGTTATTCAGGAAGCCGTGAATGATCTGACCTCAATACTTCAAAGTATTGATGGCATTACCGACATAGCCAGTGATGCTTCACCCGGAATACAGCAACTGGTTACGCGGTTAAACCTGCCGGCTATCCGCCGTGCTGGATTAGACCCCACGACCGTCACACGCACACTACGCCTGATGACAGATGGTGAGGTGGTCGCTCAGATGACGGATCGAGGTGAACAGGTAGAATTGCGTGTGCGCAGTCACAGCACCCAAACGGATGATATTCAACAATGGCTAGATACCTTGATCGCCTCACCTCATGGTGGCTTAATCCCCCTTTCAGAACTGGTGAGTGTTGAGGTAAAAGTTGGTTTTGAAAGCTTAAGGCATTATAACTTCAGTCGATCAATAACACTCGAAGCGAACATTGATCGAAGCAAAATTGACACGTTACAAGCCAATCAACGCATTCAAGACAAGTGGCAAACGATCGCCCTTCAACATCCTGGTATCACCCTGGATTTTTCGGGTGAACTGGATGATATACAAGAGTCCTTAAGTGCATTAACAGCGCTTTTTGTGCTCGGTGTAGGCATTATGTACTTAATTTTAGGGGCGCAGTTTAGAAGCTATTTTCAACCCTTTATCATCTTGCTGACTGTTCCAATGGCGTTTACAGGTGTCGCCTATGGCTTGTGGTTAAGCAATAATCCCTTAAGTTTATATACCCTGTATGGCTTGGTCGCCTTATCCGGCATTGCCGTGAATTCCGCTATCGTGCTGATTGCCGCGACCAATAGCCGTCGAGATGCAGGAATGAGTGTGCAACATGCGATTATTTACGCCGCTCGTCGTCGTTTGATTCCTATTCTGATCACGGCGGCAACGACGATGGCAGGACTCATGGGCTTAGCCTTGGGATTGGGTGGAAAATCACTCATTTTTGGGCCTGTGGCGACCGCCATTGTCTGGGGGATATGCGTATCAACCTTATTAACCCTGTTTACCATTCCACTTATCTATAAACTGACACACCGCCAAGTTCGCATTTAAGGGGCCTGATGGAGTCATGGGCAGAGCGACCTACAAAATGTGAGTCGCTCACCGCTCAGGCATTAATCATCAGTGGTGTCCGGAAGATAAGCTCCATCTTCATCATGCACTTCACGGCCCGTAACGGGTGGATTGAAAGCACAAATCAAACGCATATCTTCAGTCCCTCCATAGAGAGTATGCTGATCGTGCTTATCTAACGCATAAAGCGTACCATCCGTGATCTCATGTGTTTCACCGGTCGCTTTATCTAAAATTTTGCCATTCCCTGCAACACAATACACCGCTTCTAGGTGATGCTTGTACCAAAGGTTTAATTCAGCACCAGCGGGAATGATGGTTTCATGGAATGAGAACCCCATACCATCTTTTTTCAACAACATACGACGACTGGTCCAACCCGGCCCATGTACTTCTCGCTCTGTTCCAATAATGTCTTGAACTCGAACAATTTTCATTCAAATACCTCGTTTATCAATCGAATATGAATTATTACTCTATTCCATTATTGCCTATACAGGGTAGCATGTCTTAAAAAACTCAACGACCCAAGCTTAATTTTCAACCAATACAGAGTGTTGCAAAAAAGAACCTAGACATTATTAAGCGACTTAATACCAGATAGTTATTGAAAAATCTTAGCTAATCCAGTATCAATCATAGATTGACTTAACAAAAGCAATATCTGCTTTGAGGTTCAGCGTGTTTCAAATTTTTCCGTGGAATAAGCACTTAGAAATCGGCATTGCCGAAATAGACAAACAGCACCGTCACTTTTTGACGCTTCTAAATCGTCTGGCCAATCTGGTCGCTACTTCTCCACAGAGAGACTCTCTTAAGATTATGCTCGAAGAGTTGGCAGAGCATGCTACTCACCACTTTAAAACTGAGGAAAAGATTTGGCAACAACTCATCAATGATAGTAATCAACAGCAAGATCACGAAAAATCACATCAAGTTTTCTTATCAAAAATTTTATCTTATGCCCAGCAGTTGAATCATGAAAATGCCGAGCAGGTCGCCATGCATGCCGTGGAATATTTGTCTAAATGGCTCGTCGCTCATATTATTGATACAGACAGATCTCTGGCACACTTCGCTGTAGCAAAAAAGTCAGGTTTGACTGACGCCGAAGCTCTTCTTAATGTGCAATACAGCACCAAAAAAGAGTCAACGCAAAAGCTCATTGCGCTTATCGACGATTTATATGTAAAAAATGTGTCGAGTCGAATACAAAATATACGTGAGATAAATGCTCTACATCACACTAACGATTCCTTAAACCGCCAACATGCATACCGAGAACTTATTCTTCAAGTGGCTATGTCCTTTATAAACCTTCCTCTAGAGGGTATTAACTTTGCCATTGAAGATGCTTTGGCGCTGATTTCAGAGTTTATGCTTGCCGACCGCGCCTATATTTTTCAATATGATTTTAACAATCAAAGCGTGAGTAATACGCATGAATGGTGTGCTTCCGATGTAGAGCCCATGATTCAAAACCTCCAGCAACTGCCCATCGCACTAGCCTCCGCACAACTTCCTCTCCATCGCGCAGGAAAGCCCCACGTAGTTCACTCTGTTGAGGATCTGCCCGCCAGTGAGTACAAAGCTCTTCTTGAAAGTCAAGAGATCAAAAGCTTAATTACCATGCCTTTAATT
>SLCQ01000257.1 GCA_007125745.1 Nitrincola sp. | reverse complement strand
CAGCCGTACTGGTATTCCCAGGTTGGGACGTTGAGCATGAGTCAGCCGCATAACCAGGCGCATCAATCGCCGCCTGCGGCGGCTGGGACGCTCGCAAGCTCGCGCCCTTGTGCGCGGCGTTAGAAGGCTTGTGCTAACCACAGTTGACATATTCCAGATTGATAACTACAGTTGACATATGATAGAAGTCAGGACGACAGATAAATTCACGAAGTGGTTCAAATCCCTCAAGGACCGACGGGCAAAAGCTCGAATTCAGGCTAGGATCGATCAAGTTGAAATGGGTCATTTCGGAGATGTAGCACCTGTTGGGGAAGGCGTGAGTGAGTTGCGAATCTTCTATGGCCCGGGATATAGAGTATATTTTGTGCAGAAAGGCGCTGTTGTAGTGATACTTCTATCCGGTGGCGACAAAAGTTCACAGAAAGCTGATATCGTCAAAGCCAAAGAAATTGCTAGGCAGTTGGAGGTATAGGGCTATGGGTATAAGAACTACGCGCTGGGATTCAGCAGAGCATCTTGAAACAGAAGAAGATATTCAGCTGTATCTTGAAGCCTGTATCGAGGAAGCTGATGATGATCCAGCATTCATCGTGCATGCGTTGAGTGTTATTGCGCGAGCCAGGAACATGAGCCAACTTGCGCGAGATACGGGAATTACCAGAGAAGGATTGTATAAAGCCTTGTCACCGGAAGGTAACCCTACATTCAGTACAGTCGCAAAAGTCGCAAAGGCGCTCGGATTGCAGATCACTGTGCAAACCCATCGACAATCGCCTTCTAACAATCAATTGCACGCGACCAGCGATGCAGGCGCGTGAATAGGGGCGTTAATTCTCACAAGGAGTGAAACCCATGACAACACAATTTAGAAATTTGATTTTTGAAGGTGGCGGTGTAAAAGGTGTTGCTTACATTGGCGCCATGCAGATTCTCGAAAATCGTGGCGTGTTGCAAGATATTCGCCGAGTCGGAGGTTGCAGTGCAGGTGCGATTAACGCACTGATTTTTGCGCTGGGTTACACGGTCCGTGAGCAAAAAGAGATCTTACAAGCCACCGATTTTAACCAGTTTATGGATAACTCTTGGGGTGTTATTCGTGATATTCGCAGGCTTGCTCGAGACTTTGGCTGGAATAAGGGTGATTTCTTTAGTAGCTGGATAGGTGATTTGATTCATCGTCGTTTGGGGAATCGCCGAGCGACGTTCAAAGATCTGCAAAAGGCCAAGCTTCCTGATCTTTATGTCATCGGTACTAATCTGTCTACAGGGTATGCAGAGGTTTTTTCAGCCGAAAGACACCCCGATATGGAGCTAGCGACAGCGGTGCGTATCTCCATGTCGATACCGCTGTTCTTTGCGGCCGTGCGTCACGGTGAACGACAAGATGTGTATGTCGATGGGGGTGTTCAACTTAACTATCCGATTAAACTGTTTGATCGGGAGCGTTACATTGATCTGGTCAAAGATCCCGGTGCCGTTCGGCGAACGGGTTATTACAACAAAGAAAACGCTCGCTTTCAGCTTGAGCGGCCGGGCCATAGCCCCTATGTTTACAATCGCCAGACCTTGGGTTTGCGACTGGATAGTCGAGAGGAGATAGGGCTCTTTCGTTATGACGAACCCCTCAAGGGCAAACCCATTAAGTCCTTCACTGACTACGCTCGACAACTTTTCGGTGCGTTGATGAATGCACAGGAAAACATTCATCTACATGGCGATGATTGGCAGCGCACGGTCTATATCGATACATTGGATGTGGGTACGACGGATTTCAATCTTTCTGATGCAACCAAGCAAGCACTGATTGAGCAAGGAATTAACGGCACCGAAAATTATTTCGACTGGTTTGATAATCCGTTAGAGAAGCCTGTGAATAGAGTGGAGTCATAGGTTGCTTGGTACCTAAAAGACTATTGGTTCAGCTGATGGGTTCTGCAAGGTTTACAAGTTTGCGGATGACCACGTAAGCTACCTGGCAGTTTTAATACCCAGTGAAACAGTATCGAGCTCTACTATGCCAGCTATCCTCTATTCCTTCCGTCGTTGCCCCTACGCCATGCGTGCTCGTTTGGCCATTTCCTACTGCTTACCCAAGCAGGCTGTTGAGTTAAGAGAGGTGGTGCTTAGGGATAAGCCTGCTTCTTTAATCAACATTAGTCATAAAGCAACGGTGCCGGTGCTTCAGTTAGAAGAGGGTCATGTGCTAGAAGAAAGCCTAGATATCATGCTCTATGCGCTTTCAACTCGTCCTGATTTAGAACAGGTGTTACTGCCAGACTCATTAAATGCTGATATTCTTAGCCTAATTAAGGTGAATGATGGTGACTTTAAGTGGGCCTTGGATCGTTATAAATATGCTGATCGTTATGAACAGAGCCAAGCCTATTATCGTGAAAAGGGTGAACTCTTTTTAGATGCGTTAAATGAACGATTGAACAATCATTGTTATTTAATGGGCGACGAGATGAGCTTGGCAGATTTGGCAATTTTCCCTTTTGTTCGTCAATTTGCCCATGTCGATAAACAATGGTTTGAAGCAAGCCAATATACAGCACTCATTCAATGGCTTAATCACTGGTTAGCGTCTGATCTGTTTATCAGCATCATGACCAAGTATCCGCAATGGCAGGAAGGTGATGAGCCTGTCTATTTTCCTTAGTTGAAATTCAGAGGGCGCAGATTAAGATCAAGAACTGCAACAGTCTCCTCTTCAACCTACCAGCCGATATTCAGAATGCTAATTCGACTCTGTTGGGTAGTGCTGTTCTAACAGTTCGTTGACGACCGCTAAATTCTGGCCGAGCTGTTTTAACCCAAGAAGCCGTGTTCGACTGAACTTCGCATCTTTAGGAACAAGACGCAAAATATAAGCGGCGCGGTTGCCTTCCTGAACATCCTCAGATTTGTGGAAAAAAGCGTTGCAGAAAAGTAGCGCATCGCCAGCATCAAGCGAAGGGGTGTATTTTGTTCGTTCTAAGTAGTCAAACTCATGCTCCGTCATTTGAAAAGGAGGGTGTGCAGGTACGGATGGGTTGACGATTCGAACTAGGCTGTGCAATTGATTCGCTTCACGTATGAGCGATAACCGGACGGCCCCTTCTTCCATAACTATGGATAATTGACCCGTGCCAGCTTCTTTAACGGGGGTCAGGGGTATCCATACGGTCAGCATATCTTCTGGGCGCTCCATAAAGCCGATAGAATCAAAGTCAGTATGGAACGGAAAACCTTGGTCATCAGGGGTTTTCTCAAGATAGAGATCGGCTAGGATACGGTAGTTGGGCAGTAGCTCCTCAATAGTCTCAACAAGCTCGAGCTCTTCATCGCGGAATACCATTGGGCCATAGATAGCCTTTTTGTAGATGTCGGAATACCATGTCTGTCCATTCGGCATGATGTCTAGCTTATGCGCCAGCTTTTGTTGTATCTCTTTGCTGATAAAGTTACGAACTACCTCACCATGGTATGGTGAAATGTTCTTTAGAAAGTCGGGACGGACAGTCATATGCTTCTCCCTTATTTGTGTTGAATCGCTGTAACCAACACTATAGCAAAACTGCTCAGCACCATCAGCCAATTAAGGTTATTGCTTTGGGTTACCACCCATAGACTTGTTCCGCCCAGATTGTTACCGCTTGTTATACAGCCCGTAACTCTTGTCTTACAATTTCAGCCCCCGCGGCCAACGCATTGAGCTTTCCTGTTGCCACTTCTCTGGGTAAAGGAGCCATTCCACAATTAGTACAAGGATACAGTTTATCCGCATCGACATATTGCAGGGCATTTCTAAGCGTATTGGCCACTTCTTCCGGTGTTTCGATGCGATGCTTCGCCACATCTATCGCGCCGACCATCACTTTTTTGCCACGAATCAGTTCCAGTAGTTCCATGGGAACATGCGAGTTGTGGCATTCCAGTGAGATGATGTCGATATTGGATTCTTGTAGTTTAGGGAAAACCTCTTCATATTGTCGCCATTCTGAGCCTAAGGTTTTTTTCCAGTCGGTATTGGCTTTAATACCGTAGCCATAGCAGATATGCACGACAGTTTCACATTTCAATCCTTCGATGGCTCTTTCCAGGCAGGCGATACCCCACGCATTGACCTCTTCAAAAAATACGTTGAAGGCGGGTTCATCAAATTGAATGATATCTACACCGGCCGCTTCTAGCTCTTTGGCTTCTTCGTTCAGAATTTTCGCAAATTCCCACGCCAGTTTTTCACGGCTTTTATAATGATCATCATAAAGGGTATCGATCATGGTCATGGGGCCGGGCAATGCCCACTTGATCGGTTGTGTAGTTTGCTGACGCAGAAACTTGGCATCTTCAACAAACACCGGTTTTTGTCGCGACACAGGGCCAACGACCGTGGGTACGCTGGCATCATAGCGGTTACGAATTCTGACGGTTTCACGTTTTTCAAAATCTACACCATTTAGGTTTTCAATAAAGGTGGTCACGAAGTGTTGGCGTGTTTGTTCGCCATCACTGACGATATCGATCCCTGCGTATTGTTGTTCCTGTAATGACAGACGCAACGCATCTTGTTTGCCGTGAATCAGTTCGTCACCCTCTAGCTTCCAGGGTGACCAGAGGGTTTCAGGTTGTGCCAGCCAAAGAGGTTTGGGCAAGCTACCAGCGGTGGATGTGGGTAATAATGTTTTCATCATAAATTCTCTTAACGTTCTCTTATCTGGCTGTTTAATCAGGCGTAGTTGGCTGACCATCTTTCCAATAGCGTGCGGTAGGGTTTGATAAAGTGCTCTTCTGCAAACTTGCCCTGTGCGACTGCTAGTTGACTGCGCTCTTCTCGGTCATAGATGATATGAGTGACGGAGTGATCGGTGTTTTTTAGATTCGGTCGATAGCATTTTCCAGCCACAGCATTCGCGTTATAAATTTCAGGTCGATAGATCTTTTGAAAGGTTTCCATGGTGCTGATGGTGCTGATCAACTCCAGATTGGTGTAATCATTCAGCAGGTAACCAACGAAATAAAACGCAAAGGGCGCAACACTGTTAGGCGGCATAAAGTAGCGAACCACCAAGCCCATTTTTTTGAAGTAGCATTCAGTCAAGGAGGATTCGTTGGGTTGGTATTCCACGCCTAACACGGGGTGCTGATTTTCCGTGCGGTGATAGGTCTTGTTATCTGAAACGCTTAAACAGATGACCGGTGGCTTTTTAAAGTGTTGTTGATAAGCGTCTGAATTGACAAAGCTTTGGAACAGCTTGCCATGCAGATTGCCAAAGTTTTCTGGAATGCTGAATTGGTTTTGCTGTTTATTATGATCAAGCAGCAATACGCTAAAATCATAATCCCTAACGTAAGAAGAAAAGTTGTTGCCGACAATCCCTTCAATGCGTTCCTGAGTGTGATGATCAATAATGTTGGTTTTCAACACTTCAATGCTGGGAAAAGGCTCAGCTTGACCGGCCACTTCCAAATCAACCGAAATGATTTCCAGTTCGACAGAAAAACGATCGGCGTTGGCGTTATCCCAATGCGCTAATGCATTAAAGCGATTATCAATCATCCTTAATGCGTTGCGTAAGTTCTGCTGGCGATATTCACCTCTGGCCAAGTTAGCGAAATTGGTGGTGGCGCGGGTGGTTTCTGATGGCTGATAATGTTCGTCGAAACGAATGCT
>SLCQ01000270.1 GCA_007125745.1 Nitrincola sp. | reverse complement strand
CTTGGAATATAGGTGTTGATTCGACGCATCACCATTCCCGGTGTATTACGCTGTACAAATGCACTGACACGAAATCGACCTATCCCTTGGGCACTGATGGCAAAGTTACACTCATGTGTCCCTTCAAACTCAGCTAGCTGTTTGTCATTCATGGTGCTGTAAACAAGCTTTCTCGCTTGCTCAGGCTTTAATGCTTCTTTCGTCAATGGTTTGATCGTTCCATCCACTTTTATGGCGGGAGCCGCGCCTGCTGTAACAAATAAGTCAGACGCACCGCGATCTGACATGACTTTAAGCAGTTGTGTAAAATCCATATCCCCAGTCCTGTATTAATGCTATCAGAAGGATGTTGGTGTTTTGGCCTTCTCTCTTGCCGCATCACGCGATATTAAACCCTTAGATACCAGTTCACTTAATGACTGATCAAGCGTTTTCATACCATAGGATGAGCCCGTCTGTATCGCAGAGTACATCTGCGCTACTTTATCTTCACGTATTAGGTTTCGAATGGCCGGCGTACCAATCATGATCTCATGAGCAGCAACCCGTCCACCTTTCAATTTTTTCATCAGTGATTGAGAGATAACACCCTGCAAGGACTCTGACAACATGGAGCGTACCATGTCTTTTTCAGCTGCAGGAAACACATCTATGATACGGTCAATTGTTTTGGCAGCCGAGGTCGTATGCAGTGTACCAAACACTAAATGCCCGGTTTCAGCGGCTGTTAATGCCAAGCGAATGGTTTCAAGGTCACGCATCTCACCCACCAGAATGATATCCGGGTCTTCACGCAAGGCTGAGCGAAGCGCATTGGCGAAGCTATGGGTATCTCGGTGTACTTCACGCTGATTGACTAGACATTTTTTACTTTCATGAACAAACTCGATGTGATCTTCAATGGTTAAAATATGCTCAGAACGCGTATCATTGATATAGTCGATCATGGCCGCTAGTGTGGTACTTTTACCTGAACCGGTAGGTCCAGTTACCAACACCAAACCTCGTGACTTTTCGGATAAGTCTTGAAACACTTTACCCATACCCAGATCTTCTAAGGTGAACACCTTACTGGGTACGGTTCTGAAGACTGCCGCTGCACCGCGATGCTGGTTAAACGCATTGACACGGAATCGTGATAGCTTTGGTACTTCAAAGGAAAAGTCGACCTCTAACTCTTCCTCATACTCTTTACGTTGACGGTCGTTCATAATGTCATACACAAGCGCGTGCACTTGTTTATGGTCAAGTGCTGGTAGTTTAATACGACGAACGTCACCATCAACACGGATCATCGGAGGCATGCCGGACGTTAGATGTAAGTCCGAAGCACCCTGTTGAACAGCAAAAGACAAAAGTTCTGTAATATCCATAGAATTTATGCTCGCAGCTTCTTCCAATCAGAGGTTTGATTAACGCAGAATACCCTGATCACTGAACAAACAACAACCAGAATCTAACATATGTCTATCATAGCAGAGAAAATCAAACAGGTAGTGAGTCAAATCAATGACTACTGCAATCAAAACAAAAGAGATTCATCGAGTGTCACATTATTGGCTGTCAGTAAAACACGAAATGCGGACGAAATTCGTGAAGCATTCCAGGCAGGCCTGCATTGCTTTGGTGAAAATTACCTTCAAGAAGCTCAGACAAAAATGGAAGCGCTTATAGATCTACCTATTGAATGGCATTTTATTGGACCGCTTCAGTCCAATAAAACACGTCAGGTCGCTGAATCCTTTGCATGGGTTCACAGTGTCGATCGACTGAAAATAGCTAAGCGGCTTTCTGAGCAACGCCCTGAGCATTTACCGCCACTTAATATCTGCTTACAAGTCAATATCGATGATGAGCACAGCAAATCGGGGTGTCGACCTGAAGATGCACTCAGCTTAGCAAAAGAGATTGCCTTGCTACCCAATCTAGCTTTACGTGGATTAATGGCGATACCTTCACCAACCGAGGATATTCAACAGCAGCATCAAGCATTTAAGGCCGTAGCAACACTTGCAGACCAACTTAATCAACAAGGGCTGTCACTGGACACGCTATCGATGGGCATGTCATCCGATCTATCTGCAGCGATAGCTGAAGGAAGTACGCTGGTTAGAGTAGGCACTGCTCTCTTTGGCCCGCGAGCACCGAAGCCTTGACCACTACTATGCAAAGTATAAACAATGTAAGTTATCAATAGAGCCTGTTAATACCTAGCTCAAATACTTAGCTAAAAGGTTCATTCACAGGTTGAAAATCTCTATACTGCTAGCATATTTTCATACGGGCCGTATTAAGTAGAAGGGTGGATAATGGATCCGATATTACTGATTGTTAGAACCATTGGTGAAATGTTTGCTTTCATCGTCATTTTGCGTTTTTTAATGCAAACCATGAAAGTGGACTACTACAACCCTATCTCTCAGGCGGTCGTCAAAATTACCCAGCCTCCGTTGATGCCTCTTCAACGCTCTATGCCGCGTATTGGTGGAGTCGACATTTCACCTCTAGTGCTTGCGTTTCTGGTCAAATTGGGCACGCTGTTTTTATTGGTCTCGATCACCAGTAGTCCGATCGCTACTAGCACTATTGCCGTTTTATCCCTTGTAGGAGTTTTAGATACCCTATTAACCATTGTATTTTGGGCCACGATCGGTTCAGTCATCATCAGCTGGGTAGCACCTAACTCTCCTCACCCCGCTCCCCAGTTGCTGGTTCAACTGGTGGAGCCGTTGTTTGCATTGGTCAGAAGAGTGATTCCACCGATTGGCGGACTTGACCTGTCACCGATTGCAATCTTTTTGATCATCCAAATTATTCAATCTCAACTACCTCGATTGATGTGACCTGAAAATCGATTGATTGCACGTTTCGATGTTCAGAGTGACCCATATAGAGAGGATAACAGGTGAAGGATTTTCCAGAGGATTCAGTCGGCTTAGTCGTACCGCAAACGATACATTTTGATCAGCCGCTCACGTTAGCCAGTGGGCGCACCCTTCCTCACTATGATTTAGTGGTGGAGACTTATGGTCAGCTCAATGCACAGGCCAGCAACGCAATTCTAATTTGTCACGCTTTATCCGGCCATCACCATGCGGCAGGCTATCATACTGAAGAAGATAAAAAGCCCGGATGGTGGGATTCAGCTATTGGCCCCGGAAAAGCCATTGATACCAATCGTTTTTTTGTTGTTTCACTCAACAACCTTGGCGGTTGCCATGGGAGCTCAGGACCCAATACGCTTAATCCTGAAACAGGACAACCTTATGGCCCTGATTTTCCGATAGTGACCGTTGCTGATTGGGTTCAAAGTCAAGCAGGATTGGCAGACCATCTAGGCATAGAGCAATGGGCGGCCGTCGTGGGTGGAAGCCTGGGTGGTATGCAAGCTCTGCAATGGTCAATCGACTTTCCTGAGCGCTTACGGCATTGTGTCATCATCGCCGCCGCACCCAAATTGAGCACACAAAATATCGCGTTTAACGAAGTGGCTCGACAAGCTATCAGTAAAGATCCGCAATTTCATCAAGGCCACTACTATGCACAGGGCTCCGTGCCTAAAACAGGCTTAATGCTCGCTCGCATGGTTGGCCATATTACTTACCTCTCTGAAGATGGTATGCGCGAAAAATTTGGTCGTGAACTTCGCTCTGGTAAGCTGAGTTTTGATTTTAACCCACAGTTCGAAATTGAAACTTACCTGCAATATCAAGGCGAACGTTTCTCAGCAACGTTTGATGCTAACACCTATCTACTCATGACCAAGGCCTTAGATTACTTTGATCCAGCGGCAGACTATGACAACAATTTAGCCTTGGCACTCAAGCAGGTTCAATGTGACTTTTTTGTCGCCTCCTTCACCACCGATTGGCGTTTCTCACCAGAGCGTTCGCGTGAAATTGTTGATGCGTTAATTGAAGCGGGTAAAAAAGTCACCTATACCGAAATTCAGGCCGCTCATGGGCATGATGCCTTCCTCATCCCAATACCTCGCTATATGGAAGTGTTTAGCGCTTATATGAACCGTATTGCCGACACCTTGGAGAAACATGATGCGCGCTGATTTAGAGATTATTCGAGATTGGATTCGACCCGGTTCACGGGTGATCGATTTAGGGTGCGGTGAAGGGGAATTGCTGGAGCACCTTGTCAATGAGAAGCAGGTTCAAGGCTATGGTATTGAAATTAATGCCGACAATATCACTGCCTGTATCGAAAAAGGCGTTAATGTTATCGAAAAAGATATCGACGAAGGCCTTTGTGGTATTCGAAGCAATAGTTTTGATACGGTCGTCATGAGCCATGCCCTACAAACCATGCATCGACCCGATCAAATAGTGGAAGAGATGTTGCGCATCGGTAAAGAATGTATTGTCACCTTCCCTAACTTTGCTCACTGGAGAGCCCGATTTTATCTTGCGTTTCGAGGCCGTATGCCTGTATCGAAATTTTTATCCTACACTTGGTATAACACGCCCAACATTCACTTTTTTACCTTTAAAGATTTTGAGGAACTCTGTGTCGAGCGTAATATCTACATAGTAGATCGTACGGTGGTCGATCACGAGCACAAGCATCGTTGGTGGATACGCTTATGGCCAAACATGCTGGGTGAGATCGCTATATACCGTATCACCCGTTAATCGCTCTAACACGATGATTTCAATACTGGAGAGAAACATGCTTAAGCATCTCACTATGACGCGACACTTGTCTATGCTGACTATCGGTGCGTTATTACTATGCCTTACGACACTACTGCAAGCTGAACAAAAGTTTAGCGATGAACGTTATGAAATACATTACAACGCCTTCAACTCAACACTTATTCCTGCTGAAGTTGCATCTCGTCATGGGCTGACCCGCAGTGGTAACCGTGGGTTTGTGAATATTGCTGTACTGGAAAAACAAGAAGATGGCTCGACTCTTCCGGTGAGTGCTGAGGTCACAGGAGAATCACGTAATATTGTACAACAGAGACAAACGCTCGACTTCCAAGAGATACAGGATGCCGATGCCATTTACTCTATCAGTAGCTTTCAATTCACCAATGAAGCGTTATTAACCATGACATTCAACATCAAGCCCGAAGGTGCTAATCAAACCTATACGCTTGAACTTCAACAAACTTTTTATGTGGATTAATTCGTGACACCACAACAATTTATTCTGGCCAGCAATAACGCTGGCAAGCTACGTGAGTTCAGTCAAATGCTGGCTAGCGAGGGAATTGAACTCTTACCACAATCTGCCTTTTCGGTTTCAGACGCGGATGAAACAGGGTTGACCTTTGTTGAAAATGCCATTTTAAAAGCCCGTCATGCCAGCCAAGCAACGGGGCTACCGGCACTGGCAGATGATTCGGGTCTAGAAGTCGATGCGCTTAATGGCGCACCGGGTATCTATTCCGCTCGCTACTCCGGCGAAGGAGCCAACGATGACAAAAACATTGATAAATTGCTGGACGCGCTGAAAGATACACCCGCTGAACAGCGCACTGGCCGCTATCAATGTGTATTGGTCTATATGCGTCACGCACTGGATCCAACCCCATTGATCTGCCAAGCCAGCTGGGAAGGTATGTTGCTTAGCGAACGTCGAGGGAGCGGTGGATTTGGCTATGATCCAATCTTTTATATTCCTGATTTGGGTTGCTCAGTGGCCG
>SLCQ01000043.1 GCA_007125745.1 Nitrincola sp. | reverse complement strand
TGAACATCAAACCAGCAGCGTTGAGTCGATGCCTTCACTGCCTTTCGATATTATGATGAATGTGGGTAATCCGGATCGTGCATTTGACTTTCAATCCTTACCTAATGCGGGTGTTGGTTTAGCGCGCTTAGAATTTATTATCAATCGAATGATTGGTGTTCACCCTAAAGCGTTGTTGAACTTTGATCAACAACCTCGTGATACTAAACAGATTATTAATCGTCGTACGGCAGGTTATGCATCCCCAGTAGACTTTTATGTCGATAAGTTAGTTGAAGGTATTTCGACATTAGCGGCCGCATTTTACCCCCGTAAAGTGATCGTACGTATGTCTGATTTTAAGTCTAATGAGTATGGGCATTTGATCGGTGGTGATCGCTATGAACCCGCTGAAGAGAATCCTATGCTAGGCTTTCGCGGAGCTGCTCGTTATATTTCTGAAACCTTTCAAGATTGTTTCGAGTTAGAGTGTCGTGCTCTCAAACGCGTGCGTGATGAGATGAAGTTGACAAACGTCGAAATTATGGTGCCCTTCGTCAGAACAGTTGGCGAGGCGCGGCAAGTGGTCGACCTGTTAGCTCATAATGGTCTTAAGCGAGGAGAGAACAACCTACGTTTAATCATGATGTGTGAAATACCTTCCAATGCGTTATTGGCTGATCAGTTCTTGGAATACTTTGATGGTTTTTCCATCGGCTCTAATGACCTGACGCAATTGACCTTGGGCCTCGATCGTGACTCTGGCATTATTGCGCACCTGTTCGACGAGCGTAATGATGCGGTGAAAAAGTTACTCGCCATGGCAATTAAAGCCTGTAAGGATGCTAATAAATATATAGGTATTTGTGGTCAGGGGCCTTCAGATCATCCCGATTTAGCACGCTGGTTAATGGAACAGGGCATTTCAAGTGTGTCCTTAAACCCGGACTCTGTAATGGATACTTGGTTTTTCCTGGCCAACGAAAAGGGTGATTAATCTGAGTATTATTGATCGCATACGACAGGGGTTTGAACCATACCGTGATCGTCGCATGCTCACGTTGCTGGCGCTTGGCTTCTCCAGTGGATTACCAGCGCCTTTAGTCTTTTCAAACCTTTCCATCTGGCTTCGAGATGAAGGGGTCAGTCGTACAGATATCGGGTTGTTCGCATTGGCGGCAACCCCTTACGCGATCAACTTTCTTTGGGCGCCTTTGATCGATCGACTCAGGTTACCTTGGTTAACAGCAAAGTTTGGTCGTCGCCGTGCTTGGGCACTGATGACACAGTCATTGTTGATTCTGGCGATAGCATTGCTGTCCTTCACCAACCCCTCAGAAGGTTTGTGGTTGATGGCCGTTGCTGTGCTGTTCGTGACCTTTCTTTCTGCAACACAAGATATTGTTATTGATGCTTACCGAATAGAGATATTAGAGCTCAGTCAGTACGGGAGTGGTTCAGCTGCCGGTATTTGGGGGTGGCATTTAGGAGGTACGTTGGTCGGCGGCGCAGGAGGGTTATATCTTGCTGACGCACTAGGATGGAATGCCGCTTATCTTCTGCTATCGGTCGGTGTACTGATCGGTATGATGGCGGTGTTAATGAGCCCGGAGCCTAAGGTAGCGCCACCGGCTGAGACCTTAGCAGAAGAGCAACGCGCAATCGCTTTGCTGGAACGTTGGACATTTTTACCAGAAATACCTCGCCGCATTATAGGATGGATCTATCTAACGATTTTAGCGCCATTACTGGAGTTCACCCGGCGTAACGGCTGGTTGTTAATTCTGATCTTTATCTTCGTTTTCAAACTTGGCGATGCGCTACTGGGGCGTATGTCAGGTGTCTTTTATCGAGAGTTAGGGTTTTCATTAACCCAAATCGCAGAAGTGGCGAAGGTATATGGTTTAACCGCTAACCTTATTGGTATTGTGATTGGTGGTGTGCTGGTTGCCAAAATCGGTATTTTAAAAGCGCTCTTTATCTCCGGCTTTGCAACAGCTGCAACCAATCTGACCTACTCTTGGCTTGCGGTTTCAGGGCAGTCGACGGGTGTGTTTATTTTTGCTGTTGCATCAGATAACTTTACCACAGGTTTAGTCACCGTTGCCTTGGTGGCGTACCTTTCCTCTCTTTGTAATAGTGCTTACACTGCCACTCAATATGCACTCTTGGCATCCTTAGCGAATCTGGCCAGAATCTGGTTTTCGGCGACCAGTGGCATGATGGTAGATGGGTTAGATGGAGACTGGGCGCTGTTTTTCTTGATCTGTGCGGGTATCGCACTAATAGGGTTACCACTGCTGATGGTCATTATGCGACGCTATCCTATCGAAAATAAAACCTGATTTTTAAAAGCACTGCTATACTGGCAATAGATCAATTATTTCAGTCTATTGTCGGTACATGTGCCCATGCTTAAAAAAATATTCTTGCCCGCTGTACTCATATTTCTTGCTTATGCCTTTTGGCAAAGCTCGGACTTTACCGAGATTGCCGCAGGTATTGCACTGTTTATGTTTGGGATGTTGTGTCTGGAAGATGGCTTTAAAGCCTTTACGGGGGGCACACTAGAAGCCTTGTTGCGAGCATCAACGGATCGCCTATGGAAAAGTTTGGCCTTTGGCATGGGCAGTACAACGCTAATGCAGTCCAGTTCGTTGGTCTCGTTAATTACCGTTTCATTCGTCAGTTCGCAGATGATTACCCTGGCTGCTGGAATTGGCATCATTATGGGAGCCAATATAGGGACAACCACCGGTGCCTGGTTGATTGCAGGATTAGGCTTAAAAGTGGATATCGCCGCCTATGCCATGCCAGTTCTGGTGTTTGGTATGGTGTTCTTAATGCAGAAAAGCAAAACCCACAAAGGTATCGGTTATCTGATGCTGGGGTTTGCTTTTCTGTTTCTGGGTATTCACTTTATGAAAGAGGGGTTCGAATCATTTCAGCAAACCTTTGACCTTTCTGAATACGGTATGACCGGCTTTGCTGGGTTGATTGTGTTTACACTGATCGGTATGGCGGTGACCGTGATCATGCAGTCGAGCCATGCGACGTTACTGATTATTATCACAGCACTGTCAACCGGCCAAGTGAGCTACGAAAATGCCTTAGCCTTAGCTATTGGGGCTAATTTAGGCAGTACAGTGACCATAGTTCTGGGGAGTATCGCCTCAAATTTAGGGGGTAAACGCTTAGCCGCTTCCCATGTTTTATTTAATGTTGTGACAGCCGCATTCGCCATTGTATTTATCGGACAGTTGGCTTGGTCTGTTGATCAATTAGCACACTTTTTGGGTATTCGGCAGGATGATTTCTTATTAAAACTAGCGCTCTTTCATACGCTATTTAATGTCATCGGTGTTTTATTACTCATGCCTTTTGTGCCCAAGCTGGAAGCTTGGTTAATGACCTATATACAATTTAAGCCCAAAGGGATGGAACAACCCTTGTACCTCGTCCCTCAGGCTTTGGAAACATCCGCTACCGCTGTTAACGCGGTTAAAATGGAGGTACGACATCTGTTTGATAACGCCTATGGTTTGTTAGCACACGGTTTGAGTTTACGGCGTGCCACAATCGATTCTGATGAGTCGTTGAGTGATGCCGTGAAATATACCCGACGTATCTTTCCCATCGATGTGGAAGACCTCTACGAAGCCAAAATCAAAAGTTTACACAATGAAATAGTGATGTTCATCGCGGATGCGCAACAGCGAGAATCGACAGGAACAGCACCGGAGCAACTCTATCACTTACGACAAGCCAGTCGCGATATTGTTGAATCCGTAAAGGGTATGAAACATTTACATAAAAATTTGGCGCAATATGGGCTTTCCAACCATTTAGCGGTGCGTGAGCGTTATGATCAAATTCGTATACACCTAGCGGAAGTATTAAGAGAGTTACGGCAATTGCTTAACGGTGATGTCGATGATGTGAATCATTTGTCTCTGGATGCGTTGCGTGTATCCTCTCAAAAAGCGCGTAAGAAGCTGATCGATGAATTGGATGAAATGATTAGGCATCGACGAATTTCAGCCTCAATTGCGACATCCATCATGAACGATGAGGCCTATGTGACGGATATCGTCAATAACTTGATTGATGCACTATCCATTTTACTAAATGAACCGGATCAAGAAGCGGTGGATTCATTACACTTGGATGAACAAGAGCTTTCCGAGTTGACTGGTGAGTAACCCTGGTTGAATTTCTGCGTTAGAGGTTAGCATGAAAGCATCAAAATTAATGGAACGTGTTAAGCAATATCTGGATTCCGATAAGCAAACACAGATCGACAAAATCAAATCGATCCGCAAGGTGCTTAAAGAGCTTAAGCAAAAAGAAAGATCTTTAACGGAAAAGCTCGAAATGGAGCAAGACGCTTCAACAAAAGCGTCATTGCAGTTAAAGCTTGATGTCATTTATGCGCAACGTAAAAAAGGGGTTGATCGCGTCCAAGAGTTGAAAGAACAACTTAAAGAGCAATCAAACTAACGCACATTATCCTCTAGGTGTTTGTCACGTAGCTGTGGGTCCACTTTTTCCAACGACATGTTCATGGCATGTTGATGGGCGTTGTACCAGTTTTCCAGCAACCTGAAAAAGCCGATCAACACCGCTGTGAGCATCAAATAGAGCGCTCCCGCCAGTAAGAAAAACTCTAAACTCATGTATGTGCGGGCAATCGCTCCACGAGTAGCACCCATGAGATCGAGGAGGGTGATGGTTGATGCCAGAGCACTGCCTTTTAGCATGAGAATGACTTCATTTCCGTAGGCAGGCAAAATAATGCCAAACGCTCGCGGAAGAATAATATGCTGGTATTGCTTTCGACGACTGATGCCTAATGACTGCGCGGCCTCTACCTCGCCTTTAGGAACGGCTTGAATAGCTCCTCGAAATAACTCTGCAATATAGGCTGAGGTATTCAGGCTAAAAGCGATAATGGCGCACCAATAGGGTTGTGATAAGACATCTGTCCACAACCAGCCTAGGTTTCGTAGGCTTTCAAATTGAGATAAACCATAATAGATCAAAAAGATTTGCACCAGTAAGGGCGTGCCACGAAAGAAGAATATATAACAGTAAGGGAAGACCCAAAGCCAGGCACTCTTGGAAATGCGCATGAGTGCCAGCGGAATCGCCATGATAAAACCAGCAATACCGGAGACAACCACCAGTTGCAAGGTAACCCATACACCGTCCATTAAACGAGGCAGGTAGCGTGCATAAGAATCCCAAGGTTCGGCACCTTGTGTCAGGGTCAGTAACCACTGAGAAAATTGAATAATTAGCTCACTCATTAACGTGCTCCTTGCCATGGACGGTTAGCACGCAGTTCTAACCAACGGATCACCTGCATAAAGATGATCGTGAGGAGTAAATAAATAAACGCGGCCGCTAAGTAAAAAGTGAAGGGAAGTTTAGTAAAACCGGCCGCTACATAGGCTTGGCGCATTAAGTCATCTAAACCGATCACTGAAACCAGTGCGGTATCTTTTAGCAAAACAAGAAAAAGATTTCCTAAACCAGGGATTGCGATGCGCCAGAGTTGCGGCATTAAAATACGTGTAAAGGTTTGCCAGCGGTTTAACCCCATCGCCATAGCTGATTCACGTTGCCCTTTAGGAATTTCCTGCAAAGCACTGCGGAACACTTCCGTTGCATAAGCGCCAAAGGCGAT
>SLCQ01000239.1 GCA_007125745.1 Nitrincola sp. | reverse complement strand
TACAGGATCACTTCAAAGCTAACAAGCAAGACCACCATTCACGTCGTGGTTTGATTCGTATGGTTAACCAGCGTCGTAAGCTTCTAGACTACTTGAAGCGTAAAGATGCTGACCGTTACCTCGAATTGATCGCTCGTTTAGGTCTGCGCCGCTAAGCTTTTGTAATACCCAGGGCCATATTCGTATGGCCCTGTTTTTTTCAGCACTAAAACATTGACAATCATCTGGCCTGTACTCAGGTGTAGGTTGAAATCAGCCTACAGCTGAGTACTGGCTCAAAGAATAGCATGATTGGTTTTGGTCGCTGATACTCTAATTGAAATAAGGAGTGTATCGTGCAAGCGATTACCAAAACGTTCCAATACGGTGAGCAAACCGTTACCTTAGAAACAGGTAGAATTGCGCGTCAAGCCACCGGTGCTGTTATGGTGACTGTGGATGAGAAAACCCAAGTCCTCTGTACTGTAGTCGGCGTTAAAGAAGCTAAAGAAGGTCAGGACTTCTTCCCTCTATCCGTTCACTACCAAGAAAAGTACTATTCAGTTGGCCGTATTCCAGGTGGGTTCTTTAAGCGTGAAGCACGTCCTACCGAAAAAGAAACCTTAACTTCGCGCCTGATTGACCGCCCTATTCGTCCGCTTTTCCCAAAAGGCTTCATGAACGAAGTTCAGGTCGTGTGTCAGGTCATGTCATCTGATAAAGCAACAGATCCTGATATCGCTGCGATGATCGGTACGTCTGCAGCTCTAGCAATCTCGGGCATTCCTTTCCAAGGACCTATTGGTGCCGCTCGAGTTGGCTTCACTGAAGAAGAAGGCTACATCCTTAATCCAGATTACGCCAAATTAGCCGTTTCTGAACTCGACATGGTGGTAGCGGGCACGTCTGATGCTGTACTCATGGTTGAGTCAGAAGCGCAAGAGCTAACCGAAGATGAAATGCTAGGTGCTGTTCTGTATGCGCACCAAGAGATGCAAGTCGTCATCAATGCGATTAATGAGTTTGTTGCCGTTGCAGCTAAACCAACTTGGGAATGGGCACCGGTTGCTAAAGACGAAGCCTTAACTGATCAAGTACAGAGTCTGTTAGGAAGTCGTCTAAGCGATGCTTACCAAGTTGCCGATAAGGTTCAGCGTCAAGAAAGCGTTCGTGCATTGCGTGACGAAGTCGTTACGGCATTGGCAACAGATGAAGAAAACGCACCTTCTGCAGAAGCGGTCAAAAAAGTATTTGGTACGATCGAAAAAGATACCGTTCGAGGACGTATTGTTGATGGTCAACCACGTATCGATGGCCGTGATACTAAAACTGTTCGTCCGATCAATGTGGAAATCAATACTCTGCACAGTGTGCATGGTTCATCACTGTTTACCCGTGGTGAGACCCAAGCCATCGTGACCTGTACGTTAGGTACAGCACGCGATATGCAGATCATCGATGCGATTGAAGGTGAGCGTAAAGATAATTTTATGCTGCAGTATAACTTCCCATCTTACTCTGTTGGTGAAGCGGGTCGTATGGCAGGTCCAGGTCGACGTGAGATTGGTCATGGACGTTTGGCGCGTCGCGGTGTTCAGGCGATGCTTCCATCATTAGATGAGTTCCCATACACCATTCGTGTGGTTTCAGAGATCACTGAGTCTAACGGTTCAAGCTCTATGGCTTCGGTCTGTGGTGCATCGCTTGCACTGATGGATGCGGGTGTGCCACTGAAAGCACCTGTTGCGGGTATTGCGATGGGTCTGGTCAAAGAAGGTGATCGTTTTGCTGTCCTGACTGATATCTTAGGTGATGAAGATCACCTCGGTGATATGGATTTCAAGGTTGCGGGTACTGAAAGCGGTATTACAGCGTTACAGATGGATATCAAAATTACCGGTATCACTGAAGAAATCATGGAGATCGCTTTAGATCAAGCGATGGATGCGCGCAAGCACATTCTGCGTGAAATGGCGAAAGTGATCGGTTACAGCCGTCCAGAGCTACCCGATAACGCACCGGCTATGACGCAATTGAAAGTCAATCCAGAGAAGATTCGTGATGTCATCGGTAAAGGTGGTGCGACGATTCGTGCACTGACTGAAGAAACCGGTGCGGCGATCGATATCGAAGATGACGGTACCGTTCGTGTCTATGCAGACAACAAAGAAAACGCCAAGAAAGCCGTTGATCGTATCCTTGCCATTACTGCTGAAGCGGAAGTGGGTAAGATCTACGAAGGTAAAGTTGTTCGTCTAGAAGAGTTTGGTGCGTTTGTGAACATTTTGCCAGGTAAAGATGGCTTGGTTCACATCTCTCAAATCGCTAACGAGCGTGTTAAAGCTGTCACTGACTACATCAAGATGGATGACATCGTGAAGGTCAAAGTACTTGATGTTGACGTTCGTGGTCGTATTAAGTTGTCGATGAAAGATCTTGAAGAAGATGAGTCAGTAAACAACTAATCATCAAGCTGCTCAGTGACTCGCAATAGGCGAGTCCTAAGATGAAAAAAGCGCCAAGTTGATATGCTTGGCGCTTTTTTTTTGGATACTCAGATTGAATTAGATATTACGATTGTTCTTCTCTCATCGCACTAAAAACACGAAAGCCAAACACAGTCAGCATCACACCACAAAAATCAACAATCAATGAAAAGAGCATGCCGATGGCATTAGAGCCGATGATTTGTTGAATAAGGATCTCAAGCACAAATAGACACAGAAAAATCAGAATAAAGCCTTGAAGCAACATCCAAAAGTAAGGTTGTGTTTGGGACCAGCTTTGTTTTAATGATTCTGTCGCTGACTTATTCTCTAGAACACAGATATAATCAGCGAATGCAAGGCGAACACCGACAATTACGCCGGGTATTATCAGGGCAATCAACCCCAGCATAACAGCTAATCCATTAAGAATGTAGGTGAGTAAAAGTCTTCCCCAACTTGACATGCCTAAACTTATTGCATTGATTGGCGATAGTGGCTTGCCATCCAACACAGACTGCATATAAAAGATTGTTGCTCCCCAGTATAGCGGGAGTAAGCCAAGCTGCAGTAAGCCAAGTAATAGAATCCCTCCCGCCGCTGTATCGGTTGAGTTTACATTGCCATGCATTAGAAAGCCTAATACGCCAATGAGTGCCAGAAAGGGAAGTTGAATTTTAGCCAGCGTAACAAAGTGCTGTCTAAAAAAGAAAAGAGACTGACGAAGATATTCGAAGGTCATGGGTGTTCCTTTAAGGGTCGGGGTTGACGTAAGTGTATCAGTTTAAAATGTTTATTTTCAGTATGAAGTTGAATGTCATTAAAATACTTTACCGCCTTCTGCTCAATACCAATGTGCCTATTGACGACAAAGCATGCCTCTCCACTCGGTGCTAAGCAACGAGATGCGGCAGCAAGAAAGCGTTCGGTTAACTCGCTACTTATCGTAAAGCCACTATGAAACGGTGGATTACACAGGATAATATCATATTGCTCATTAAGGGTATCACCCGCATTGGAAGGCACTACCTTTCCAGTAATAGATCGCTCGTTTAGATTAGCGATGCAAGCGTTTATCGCCGCAGCATTATTATCGGTACAGGTTAATTGTGTCTCTGCGCCAGCAACACTTATGCTGAGGTAGCCATAACCACAACCAAGGTCAAGGACTTTACCCGCTAAGGGTAAAGGTCGTTTGATCATGTTGGGCAGTTCAGCAATCAAAAAAGCACTCCCTTCATCAACCTTTTGCCAGCCATAGACACCTGGCTTAGAGAGGAAGCTACCATTTGATGATACACCTATCTGGCGAAGTTCTTCATAGTCTTGATCCTCTAATGGAGATCCTTTATGTTGAGGGTTGCAGGAGATGGCGGCATACCAGAGGCTAGCACTAATTTTCTTTTCAGTATAATTGCCACCTAAACGTTGTGCGGCGCGTTTAACAAAACCACGAATTCCTTCATTTTTCTCACCTACTAGATAAAGAGTACCCTCAGCTTTTAAAAGGTTAGCCGATTGGTTGATTAGGTAATGAGCTACTGCTTTTTCTTTAGGTAATCTGAGAAGAATGGTTTCCATGCTTTCGGGTGCGTGAGTAGAGGTATCAAAATCATTAAAGCTTACATTCCAGTTCTGCTGTTTAAATAATTGGAAAATATCATATCGATTGGTGACGACTTGAATATGAGGCTTAACCGTGGGTACCAATGTGATATTTTCATCTGCCCACCAAAGTGTTTTACCTGAACATTTAGGTAGCAGTGTCAGCAAAAAATGGTTGGCTTCATCAGCAAAGCTCATGATTGCTTTTTCTCTTTGAAAACGGATGCTATTTCTTCGTCGGTTAGATCACGATATTCACCGGAAGCGAGTGAATCATCAAGGGTAATGTCGCCTATTTGCTCTCGGTGAAGTGCTATGACACGGTTGTTAAGTGCTGCAAACATACGCTTAACCTGGTGATAACGTCCTTCAGTCAGTGTTAACAAGACTTCTGTATCGGTGATACGTTCAAGGCTAGCAGGTTTAGTGCGTTTGGCTTCGTTTCGTAACAAAATACCCTGTTGAATAAGATTTTCAGCATCTTCTCGCAAGGGCTCATCCAGAAAGACACGATAACGCTTAGGCAGTTTATGTCTGGGTGATGTGATGCGGTGCGACCATTGACCGTCATCGGTAATCAGCAACAGGCCCGTGGTATCTAGGTCAAGTCTACCCGCTATGATCAATCGTTCTGGCGAAGGAAAATCAATGAGAGTAAGTGCAGTAACATGAGTGGGATCATCATTTGAGCACACATACCCATCAGGCTTATGTAACATTAAATAGCAGGGACGAGGCCTTGATAAGGGGTTGCCATCGAGTGTCACTTGGTCTTCATCCGTGACATGCCGACCACTGTTTTTTTCTGGGTGATTGTTTATGTTGACTAAACCAGCGTGTATCTGACGTTTTACATCTTTGCGGGAAAGTCCTGTCGTTTGTGCTAAATATTTATCGAGTCGCATGTCTACTCAGAAGCTCAGTTGGATTGAGGTCAAGTGTTCATTATAACCTATGACATTATAAAGGTATGCGCACAAGCAATGGGTAAATAGATGATCACACCATAGCAGGCTTTTCCCTACAGTTTGTATCATGAAATGCCTGCTTCTTTAGGCTAGAATGGGTAAGTTTACTATCTGAATCCACGAGGCCTGTGTGAAACTATTTGTCGATAACCTGACGCATGTTGACTTCTCTTACCTTCATCCGCAACGTGGTTTAATGGGTGAGTCTTGGGAAGCACAGCTTGTCCTCGAAGGAAAGTTGGATGAGCAAGGAATGATCTGTGACTTCGGCGTGGTGAAAAAGCGTATTAAAACCTGGTTGGATGCAAATCTGGATCATATGTTGGTGGTAGCTACTGATATGGTGGATTTACATTATCAGCAAAAGGATGGTTACACAGAGGTCGATTGGCGCTATCCGAATGGGGATAGGTTGCACTGTAAAGCTCCGGATCAAGCAATTGCACTGATACCTGTCGCTGAAATCCAGCAACAGGCGGTTGCAAGATGGTGTGAAGCAAAATTACTGGCGCTGTTTCCTGAGCAAGTAGAGTCGCTAGAGTTACACTTTGTTGCTGAAGCGATTGAAGGTGCTTTTTACCATTATAGTCATGGCTTGCAGCAGCATAAAGGTAACTGTCAGCGTATCGCTCATGGTCATAGATCACGCGTGCAGATACGTATCGATCACAAGCGTCGGCAAGACCTTGAGCAATATTGGGCACAAACGTTTGCCGATATCTATCTAGGAACTCAGGAGCACTTAGCTCAGGACAACAATGAGCACTACACCTTCCGATATGAAGCCCCTCAAGGCGTTTTTGAGCTGATCTTGCCTAAGCGTTGTTGCTATATGATGGACACAGAAACCACTGTAGAGCAGATTGCACAACATCTGGCTGATCAAGTGCGTGAAGAATTTCCGGATTCGGCGGTAGAGGTGCGCGCTTATGAGGGTGTAGGTAAAGGAGCGATCGTTAGTTACACCTAGCGGTCAGTTTCTATGAGTGGTGAAACGATCACTCGACATCCACTAGCCCAGTGGGCGATTTAGTAAATAAAAAACCGGTAGATATGGTGAATATCTACCGGTTTTTTAATATAAGTGAGCCTAGTCGCGTTCTACGGCGAGTGCAGTACCCATACCACCACCGATACACAGTGTTGCCAAACCTTTTTTAGCATCGCGTTTGTTCATCTCATGTAACAAACTCACGAAGATGCGGCAACCAGATGCGCCAATCGGATGTCCTAGAGCAATGGCACCGCCATTAACGTTTACAATATCAGTGTTCCATCCCAAGTCTTTATTAACTGACATCGCCTGTGCTGCAAAGGCTTCATTAGCTTCAATCAGTTCAAGATCAGCTACTGTCCAGCCTGCTTTCTCTAGTGCTTTTTGAGTAGCACAGATTGGGCCAGTACCCATGATCGCAGGATCAACACCCGCTGATGCATATGCTTTGATTCTAGCCAAGGGTTTCAGGCCTAAGGCATCTGCTTTTTCTGCAGAACAAACAATCACTGCCGCTGCACCGTCATTGATAGTTGAGCTGTTACCGGCTGTTACTGTTCCATCTTTTTTGAAGGCTGGACGTAATTTAGCGAGCGCTTCAAGGGTACAGCCAAGACGGGGTTGTTCATCCGTATCAAAAACGACAGGATCGCCTTTACGCTGTGGAATCACCACAGGGATTATTTCATCTTTGAAACGACCGGATGTCACTGCCGCTTCAGCTTTATTTTGAGAAGCGACGGCAAAGGTGTCTTGCTCTTCACGGCTGAAGCCATATTTCTCGACAATGTTTTCAGTTGTGATGCCCATGTGATAGTTGTTAAACGCATCCCATAGACCGTCTGTGATCATGGAGTCAATCATCTTCCAATCACCCATGCGAGCGCCATTGCGCGAATTAGGTAGCAAGTGTGGAGAAGAAGACATGTTTTCTTGGCCGCCAGCAACGATCATGTCCGCATCACCACAGCGTATTGCTTGCACGGCCATTTGGATCGCTTTAAGGCCTGAGCCACAGACTTTATTAATGGTCAGCGCAGGGACTTCTTTAGGGATTCCTGCATGAATCAAGGCTTGGCGTGCGGGGTTTTGTCCGCATCCGGCCGTTAAAACTTGCCCTAGGATGACTTCATCAATGTTTTCAGGTGCAATGGAGTGTTTTTCTAATAGACCTTTAATGACGGTAGCACCTAACATCGCGGCTGATTGACTAGCGAGCGAACCATTAAAAGCACCGACTGCTGTTCTTCCTGCAGCAACAATTACAACTTCACGCATGGGAGTTCCTCATTGAATGTTAACAAGTACGGATGACATATGGAGAGAATTATGTGTTAAGAGTCTGCGTGAAAGGCGCTGGCACTGTCAAGCCGAAGGAGTATAGACTATTGTCGGAAGTGGCTTTAGTCAGAAGTGACTTTGCAAGGTGGCTGGATCAGAGATCCAGCTCTTGGTTGTCGATAAGTCGGGCTGGACCCATCCAAGCCGCGGCCAGTATAACCAGCTCTTTATCTTGTTGAGTAGCGGGTGCGAGATCTGACTGTCTCACAATACGAAAATAATCACGCTTAAATCCTTTGGCCTCTAGGGCTAAGATCGCTTCTTGTTCCAGTTGAGTATAATCTCGACGTCCTGACAATATTTCTGATGCGGTATGCGTAATCACTTGGCGAAGCGCGGGAGCTTGCTCTAACTCAGCAGGCGATAAGTAGCCATTTCGTGAACTTAAGGCTAATCCAGAAGCGTCACGTACAATAGGCACAGAAAGAACTGTGGTGGCAATGCACAAGTCACTGACCATTTTTCGTACGATACGCAGTTGCTGGTAGTCTTTTTCGCCGAAGATGGCTATGTCAGGCTGTACGATGTTAAATAGCTTGCAAACGACCGTCGTGACGCCGCTAAAGTGACCAGGGCGCGCTTCTCCGCAATACAGGTCCGAAAGCACTGGAACTTCAACGCGTGTCTGGCTATCACGCCCGTTGGGATATACTTCAGATTCTGTGGGAGCAAATAAATAGTGGCAACCAGCATCGATGAGCTTGCGTTGATCTTCTTGTAACGTGCGAGGATAGCTGTTTAGGTCTTCATTTTTTCCGAACTGTAGCGGATTAATGAAGATGCTCGCCACGACGATATCAGCCGATTCAGCTGCTTTTTCGATCAGTTGAACATGACCCGCATGAAGGTTGCCCATGGTGGGTACAAACGCGATGGTTCGACCTGCTTGGCGATGAGATCGCAGCTCAGCGCGCAGGCTTGCGATAGTGGCAAGAGTTTGCATTCGGATTAAAACCCTTCCGATTGATTAGGGAAACTACCGTCTTTAACTGCTGCATGGTATCGGCGAATAGCATCTTCGATACTGCTGGCACCTTCCATGAAGTTTCTAGAGAAACGTGGACGACGTCCAGGAGTGATGCCTAGCATATCGTGCATCACTAGAACTTGAGCATCTGTATCTGCGCCTGCTCCAATACCGATAACAGGTATATCTACATTACGTGAAATTTCTGCACCTAGCAGGCTAGGGACACACTCCAGCAGAAGCATACTGGCACCCGCTTGTTCAAGGTGACGGGCATCTTCAATCATCTGTTGTGCACTGGCACTGTCTTTTCCTTGAACTCTATAACCACCGAGCTTATTAACCGCCTGAGGCGTAAGACCCAGATGGGCGCAAACAGGGACGCCTCGATCGGCTAACAGGCGAATGCTTTGATCTAACCAAGCCCCTCCCTCAATCTTGATAATATGAGCACCTGCTTGCATCAGTTGTCCTGCACTGTGCATGCATTCTGCTTCGGTTGGGTAACTCATGAAAGGAAGGTCAGCCATGATCATGGAACCTTGGTTACCACGCGCGACCGAAGCGGTATGATAGGCCATCTCATCAAGGGTAACTGGCAAGGTGCTGTCATGGCCTTGCAGAACCATGCCCAGAGAATCGCCAACTAATATCATTTCGACACCAACTGAACTGATGATGTTTGCAAAAGTGGCATCATAAGCAGTCAGAACCGAAAATTTTTCGCCAGATTGCTTGAGCTTGGTTAGTGTGTGAAGTGTGATGTTACTCATAGAGGGGTTCCAGAATTATTCTATCTGTCAGTAAACGCTATATTATAGCGATAACTGAACAAGACTGCCCATTGGACAATCCGCTAGACATTGTATAATTTTTCGTCCGTCTGGAAGAGAAAGCTCTTCATCCAGATCAGCTAAAGGGCGCAATACAAAATTTCTCTCGGTTAGGTAGGGGTGAGGTATAGTCAATTTCTCCGTATCTAAGGTGATGTTCCCATACAGTAGTAAGTCAAGGTCGAGCGTTCGAGGTCCCCAGTGTTGCTCTCTAATGCGTTGATGCTTTTGCTCAATTGCTTGTAACTCCTCAAGAAGGTCGAGCGGGGTGAGCAACGTCTCAACCTTAGCGGCAGCATTGATATAGTCGGGCTGTCCTGCCGGGCCGACAGGGGCAGAGCGGTATAAGGGAGAGCGCGCTATCAGCGATATATCAGGATGGCTTGCAAGTTCATCTAGGGCGGTGAGTACTTGAGAAATCGGCTCATTTAAGTTGCTTCCTAAGCCAATGAAACAGATCTGTGTGTGCAAGTTTATATCACTCATGTGGCTTATTGACCGGTTTACGGCGCTTACGGCGACGCTTTTTGGGTGTGTTATGCTCAAAAGAGCGTTGCATTTGCGAGCGTTCAGAGTCGTTGGCCTGCTGATAGTCAGTCCACCATTTGCCTAGACCATTTAGGTCTTCACCGGCGGATTCTCTCAACAGTGTTAAGTCATAAGCGGCGCGAAAACGAGGGTGGGATAGGAGGTGCTCAGCACGTTTTCCTTGAAAACGAGGTAGGCGCAATTGTAACTCCCAAATCTCTCGCATAGGTGCGGAAAAGCGTCTTGGAATGGCGGTGGACTTAACTTGAATCGATAACACCTGATTCGCGGCCTCATGCAAAGCTTGCAGTGGAGGCATATCCTTCTCATCTAGTAGCCTTAAGTAGCGCTCTTGCATCGGATACCATAGCAGGGCGGCAAACATAAAGGCTGGTGTCACGCTTTTGCCTTGCTCCAAGCGTCGATCTGTATTTTTTAACACCTGTTGGACGAGAGTAGCTGTTGGCCATTCAGACTCATTAAGTTGTGCGTGAGTTAATGGGAAAAGATAGCGAAACAAGTCAAATCTCTGTAGTTGGCGAAAAGAAGCCGCGCCATAACCACTTTGAAGTAACTTGAGCGATTCATCAAATAAGCGAGCTGGCGCAATTCTGGCTAGCAAGGGTGACAGTTGATGAATAGGTTTGGCGGTATCAGGATCTATCTCAAATCCTAATTTGGCGGCAAAGCGTGCAGCTCGCAACATGCGGACAGGATCTTCGCGATAACGTTGTTCTGGATCGCCGATCATGCGGATAATTTTTTTCTGTAAATCTGGATATCCATTCGCAAAGTCATAGATGCTGTAATCTTTGGCGCAATAGTAGAGTGCGTTGACTGTAAAATCGCGCCGAAAAGCGTCCTCTTCAATGCTTCCATAAACATTGTCGCGTAGTATCAGTCCACTATCGGCTTGCCGACCTTGTTCACCATTGTTATTTTCGTCGCTATCATGGCCCGCACGAAAGGTAGCTACCTCGATTAGCTCTCTACCGAAGCGAACATGGAGTAGTTTAAAGCGGCGTCCGATTAAGCGACCTCTGTGAAAGAGCTCCACTGCCTCCTCGGGGTGCGCGGAAGTGGCTACATCAAAATCTTTAGGCTTTTCTCCCAAAAGCAGGTCTCTGATACAGCCTCCAACTAAAAAGCTGTCATAGCCTGCATCATGTAAGCGATAAACGACTTTCATCGCATTGTCATCTAATCGTTTGCGTGGAATTTGGTGCTCGCTTTCAGGAATAACACGTTTTTCACCGAGCGGAAGATAGGCGTTCGTGAGGTCGGTTTCCTGTGGTGTATTTTGCTCGTTTGAAGGCGTCGCCGGTTGGCTACGGCTTACTTTAACTTTATAAATAAGCACAGCGCATACAAGTAAAAGCAGTATGATGATTAACTCTTGCATCGAGTAGTGTTTTTCCCAAATAGTGCATCAAAAAATTGTGTGAATGATACCAGTTAACGGCTGTGAGTGTTAGTTTTGGCGATAGGAAGAGAGAGGGTTAATCAGTAATCGTAATTAATGACAAAGAAGATAGGCGATTATGAAGGAATTTAAAGTGAGTGGGGGCTGAAAACAGAGTGCAACAAAGCTTGTTGTTGTTTGAGCACTGTCCTGAGTGTTGTTGTCACTCTGTTATCAGCGAAGCCTTGTTGTTATTTTTATTCAAGGCACTTTGAGATTTTTTCTCTCGACGTTGTTATTTTTATTAATGCCGATCTGAAATGTTTTTATTTTTATTGCTCAGTATAAAGCATTCTTTGTGCCAGTTTTTCAATTCGTTGATTTATAAAGTCTTTCAAATAATTTTCTCTGGGTAGCTAGCGAGAGCTGACAGTTTTGTTACCTATATCCCCATGAAAGTGTTACCTTGGTGTGTAGAAAGGTAACATGTGATAGTCTGTTACTGTGTTGCCGTTAGGTTTTTACTTTTACGTGGTATGCCAAGCTTTTGTCTTTTTTCCCACAGGCATTTACGGCTGATACCCAAGCTTTTAGCCAAGTCTGTTTCATTCATATGGTGTTGGTTGTCAAGTACAAACTTGACGAAGTAATCTTCAAGCGAGTGCTCGGTTTTAGCTGGCTCATCAGCTACTTTATTCTCTAGGTTGACGGCCTGTAGGCCAAGTAGTTCAGGTGTGATGTGTGATGTATCAGCCAGAATAACTGCGCGTTCAATTGCATTTTGTAGTTCACGAACATTGCCTGGCCAGTGATGTTCTCGCATAGTGCGATAAGCCGCTTCGCTAAATGAGCTGTTCACTTGGTGCTTTTGGCATTGCTCGCGAAGAAAAACTTCAGCTAGTTCGATAATGTCGCTACCGCGGTCTCTAAGAGGAGGCATGCGCAACTCCATGACATAGAGTCGATAATACAGATCTTCCCTAAACTTGCCTTGCTGAGACAGTGTTTTCAGATCACGATGTGTGGCAGCAATAAGCCTAACGTTGACGCGTTTTGCATGAACCGATCCCACCTTTCGAATCTCGCTCTCTTGTAAGAAGCGTAGTAGCCGCGCTTGTGCTTCAAGCGGAAGCTCACCTATCTCGTCCAGGAATAAAGTGCCACCATCAGCGGCTTCTATTAATCCGTTACGAGAGGTGTCAGCACCGGTAAAGGCCCCCTTCTCATGTCCAAAGAGTTCGGATTCTATGAGTGTTTCTGGAATAGCTGCACAGTTGACTGAAATCATTGGAGCTTGAGCACGTTGGCTCAGTTGATGGATGCTTTTAGCCGCTAGCTCTTTACCTGTTCCAGATTCTCCTAGAATAAGAACAGTTGCATCAGTTTGTGCTACTTTGGTAATCCGTTTGTTCAGTTCCAAAATAGGTGGGCAGGAGCCGTTCAATAAAGTGGAGCCTGCCTGCTCTTGTGCTGGAGGAGCGTCCTCTTTAGCAGGGTGAGTTTTGATTAGTTTACTAATCACGTTGAGCATTTCATCGTGATCAAAAGGTTTAGCAATGTAATCTGATGCGCCTAGCTTAATGGCATCGATGGCAGAGCGCATACTGGCATAGCTGGTCATGATTAATACAGGTGTGTTACCGGCATAGGGAATCAGTTCTGTTCCTTCGCCACCTGGTAGTCGCAAATCACTGATTACAAGGTGATATTGATTGCGCTCTAATAAAGGAATGGCATCTGTAACACTATCAATATCATCAATGACATATTGGTATTTCTCTAAAAGGCGCTTTAAGGCACTGCGAATAACTTTTTCGTCTTCAACAATCAGAATGCGACTCATACCTGGACCTGTTACTCTAATCCCGATGATGACAGAAAATCTAGCTCTGTCCATGCGGGAAGCTGAATAATTACCTGAGTGCCTTTATTCTGTTTTTTGTCGGCAGGACTAATAAACTCAATATTACCACAATGTTCTGTAATAATATTGTATACCAAGGCTAAACCCAAACCAGTCCCTTTTCCGGGCTCTTTCGTGGTGAAGAAGGGTTCAAAAATACGTTCTTGTAACTCGGCGCTAATACCTGTGCCTTGGTCAACAATCTCTAACTCTATCCAGTTCTCAACGTGATGTGCCATTAGGTTAATAGTTGAATGTGCTGGTGACGCGTCACTGGCATTGTTGAGCAGGTTGACCAGCATCTGTAAAAGTTGCTGATAGTCGCCAGAGCAAATAAGGTTAGGTTCCAAATTTATCTCAATGTTGACGCGTCTTCGAGACTCGTCAAAGCGCATTAAATCCACTGCTTCTTCAATACAACTATTTAAAGATACCGGTTTTGAGGGGTCAAAACTGTCTGTTTGTCCGGTATGGGCAAAACGTATGAGTGACTGAACAATGCGACTAATGCGTTGCGTTTGCTCAACGATGGCGTCACCCGTATCGAGTACTTCTGGCTGATCGGTTTCGAGCTTGAGGTTTTGTGCTAAGCAGGCAATACCTGTTACAGGATTACCTATTTCATGAGCTACACCGGCTGCAAATCGACCGATGGAGGTCAGGCGTTCACTGTGGGCCAGTCGATTTGCTAACAGTTTGTGTTCGGTTTCATCTTCTATCAAAACAACGCATCCTTGCTGTCCATCGTCTATATCGGTCTTGTGTAAGCTGAACCACGCGTTTTGCTGATCTAATACCACTTTGAGAGCAGGTTGATAGGTGGATTCTTGTTGGCAGAAAGAAGAAATTAAGTCTGACCAAGGTGGTGGTAACTCTTCCGGTTTGAGCCCAAGCACCGCATCAGGTTCAATTCCAGTGTAGTCAACCATGGCGTGATTCCAGAATAAAATATGTTGACGTTCATTGAGCGTGCAAACCCCAATAGGTAAATGCTGTAATGTGGAACGGTGGTATCGTCTAATTTTATCCAGCTCAGCCGCTAATCCTGACAGGCGTTCACTGTAACTTTCAAGCTGCTC
Organism: Nitrincola sp.; assembly: GCA_007125745.1. Lineage (GTDB taxonomy): Bacteria > Pseudomonadota > Gammaproteobacteria > Pseudomonadales > Balneatricaceae > Nitrincola. The sequence continues at coordinate 4,460 of SLCQ01000239.1, read as the reverse complement.
TTCAAGTAAGTGAATCTCTCGACCGCGAAAAGCATTGCTAGAGGTTAAGCTTTGTGGTCGCAGCAAGGCTGTCGTTTCTGCGGGCCCTAAAATGCCAGACAAATTGTTATCCAGAATGTTACGTAGTCTAAGTAGATCCAATGGTCTCAACTTATTGGTTGAGGGTAAGTTGAGTGCCATTAAAGCATTGTCAATTTCGCGTTGAGCAGATGAGGCGCCAAGCCTTGCTCCCAAGCGTTGCTGTAAATCCTCTAAAGTATCGTTTTCGAATGTAAAGCTGGTTTGTGGTTTAGGGAGTGCGTTAAGTACACAGGCTACTGCCATCTCTTCTTCTTCCGCTGAGGGCTTAAATAGCCACGAAATGCCAATCAGTAATGTGGCATTAAGAATGACAGAGGCAATTGACCAACCATACCATCGATCAAGTTCACTAAAAGGCACATGCTCGGCTGGAGAGGTAATTAGCGGCAGAACGATGGCGAACAGCCAGATGCATATGCCAGCACAAAGACCGACAAGGAAACCGATGCGGCTAGCCTTTTGCCAGTAGAGTGTGACTAAAATCCCTGGTAAAAATTGTAAAAAGCCAATAAAGGTGATCAATCCCAGTTGTGCGATAGGAAAGCGATTGCTGACAAATAGATAAACCATATAGCTACCTGTCATAACTAATATGATCAAGCTACGACGCATCCATAAGAGCCAGCTATAGAAGCGTTCAGTATCGGGTAGTTTGATGACTGGAAGTACGAGGTGATTTTGTATCATTGAAGCAAGCGCAACGTTGGCAACAATGATGACGCCGCTAGAGGCGGAAAGACCACCGACATAAGCGGCAATTATAAACCACTCCTGCTCAAGTGCCTGGCCTAAGTAAATTAATAAAAAGTCTTTGGGGGTGTCGATGGCGAGTTGTGCTGACCCCCATAGCAAAATAGGAATGCAGATAGCCATCAAGAGTAACATTAAGGGCATAAGCCAGCTGGCAATGCGTAAGCTACTTTCCGATGCATTTTCACTGAACAGTAAGTGAAACATATGGGGTGTGATAAAGGCGGCGGCAAAAAAAGCCAGTAGTAAAACCTGCCAGTTATTTCCGGAAGGTAGTGCTTGTAGTCTTAAAACTTGGTCAGGGTTTTGTTCTAGCCAAGATGTCAAACCTAAGGGGCCATTGAATAATCCATAAAGAATAGCAAAAGTCATGGCTAATAAAGCTATCAGTTTGACGATGGATTCTACAGCTATGGCAAGGACTAAGCCGTCATGTCTTCCTCGAATTGAGAGCTGTCTAGCGCCAAACAGTATTGAAAAAAGTGACATGATTAAGCAAAAGACGATAGCGACATGGTGACTGGAAATACGGGGGTCTACATGGCTTAAACTATTAGAAAATGCCTGTATTTGAAGCGCAATAAGGGGCATGCTAATGACTAATACTAATACAGTGATGAAGCTTCCAACCTTTGCACTTCGATAGCGGAAGGCAAATAGGTCAGCCAGTGAGCTGAGCTGGTGACTGCGAGCAATACGCAATAATGGCATCAGGACTATAGGGGCAAGCATAAAGGTTGCCGTTGCACCTAGGTATGAAGCGAGAAAAGTAAAGCCAGCATCTGAGGCGATATTGAATGCACCATAAAAAGTCCATGCGCTTGCATAGACACCCAGGGAAAGTACATGCGTCAGTGGGTGGCGAACGATTTTAGCGGGCAAAAGCTCTCTTTCTGCAAGATAGGCAATAATAAAGAGTATTAATAGGTAGCTGATCCCAATGATAAGTAAAGCAGATAGGTTGAGCGTCATACATCTTTCCTGGTGAAACTGACTATAGCGATGAGTAGAATGCCTAGCCCCCAAAGCATGAAAGGGAACCATACCGAGTGTGAATATAGGCTTGTATGTACCATTGGTGGCCCAAGTATGACACTCAAAAGGATCAAGAGTAGTAGGACTCGGTGTTGATGCATCCTAGTATCCTGTAGTGATGGCAGTTGTATTGGGTATGTGATCTATCTGCCAATGCTGGCTGGCCCAGTGTAACAGGGTTTCTGTGGATTGTTGGCAGGATTGGGGAGGACGTGCTTGTCCCAGAACACTCAGTGCCTTCAATAAAGTTGGTATGACGGGAAGCTCGTCTATTGCAGGGGCTAGGTTTTGTTTGCTTAGTTTTTGACCGGATGCACTCACAGCGATTGGGATGTGTGCATAGTTGGGTTGTTCATAATTTAAGTGCTTTTGCAGTTCATGTTGCGCGAAGGTTTCATAAAGAAGGTCAGCACCTCTAACGACATGGCTGATGCCTTGTGCGTGATCATCTGCTACAACGGCTAGTTGATAAGCAAAAAGCTGGTCGCGTCTGTAAATGATAAAGTCCCCCGTGTGCTCTTGAGGGCAGAGGACCTGACCTTGAACGGCATCGATAAAACTGGGTTGTGACGTGTCAAAACGAGCCCTAATAGCATGTGGTTTGGACTTGTCAGGGGGAGTGAGGATGCAGTGGCGGTCATAGCGTTTCAGGGCTTGGCGTTGTTTCAGTGTCGATCGAGAACAGCCGCAAGGGTAGCTGTGACCTGAGTCATGCAGGTGTTTTAGCAGACTGGTGTAAAGCGCTTGGCGGTCGCTTTGGTAAATAACGGACCCATCCCAGTGAAGACCATAGGCTTCAAGGGTGCGTAAAATTGAATCTGATGCGCCAGCTTGCTCGCGCGGAGGGTCAAGATTTTCAATACGAACGAACCAGCGCCCCTGCTGATGTTTCGCATCCAGATAGCTGGCTAAGGCGGCCAGTAAAGATCCGAAGTGCAGGGGGCCAGTAGGCGAAGGTGCAAAGCGGCCCGTGTAACTCAAGATGGTAAAATTTCTTTAACCGCCGAGCTGCTTTTCCTTGATTTCAGCGAGTGTTTTACAGTCAATGCACAGTGTTGCTGTTGGTCTCGCTTCTAAACGACGAATACCAATATCAACACCACACGCTTCGCAATAGCCATAATCATCATCATCGATGCGCTCTAGAGCCTCATCAATTTTGCGAATTAGCTTGCGTTCGCGATCACGTGTGCGCAGTTCTAGACTGAACTCCTCTTCTTGGCTGGCTCGGTCAGTAGGATCGGCAAAGTTGGTCGCTTCTTCTTTAAGATGCGTGATGGTGCTGTCAACTTCTTCCATCAACTCCTGCTTCCAAGCAAGTAGGATTTCGCGGAAATGATCTTTCTGCGTCTCATTCATGTACTCTTCACCTTCACTTGCTTGATAAGGTGCAGGGTGTGCAATCTGAGCTTCGTTGTTCGCTGCCATGACGTAGCCTCACATCAGACTAAGGGTGAAAACTCCGGTGAAATGGATCTGGCTGTCACACCATTTATGATCTACTTCATTTCGCGGAGATTTTAAAAGGCGCTGAAATTACCAGATGATGAGTCAATACACCAGTGTTTGACCGTAATATCTTTTGAGAATTCCATATAAAAAGCACTTCAATTATTAAAAATATTGTATAATTGCATGTTTTTTCAAGCGTTAAAGTAGGAAGAATAAAATGCCGATTACAAGCTCCCAGCGTGCAGCAACTATTGAGTCTTTCAAAGTGATGGATCTGCTCAAGCGTGCTCGTGCATTGGAAGCTGAAGGGCATGATGTGATTCATCTTGAAGTAGGGGAGCCCGATTTTAAGGTCGCTAAGCCTATTGCGACGGCCGCGATTAAAGCCATCGAATCGGGATACACTCAATACACACCAGCAGCTGGAATTCCTGAGTTAAGACAGCGAATAGCTAGCTTTTACCAAGAGCGCTATGGTGTCAGTGTTTCCCCTGAGCAGGTATTAGTTACACCGGGAGCCTCAGGAGCCTTACTTTTAGCTTTTGCACTACTGGTTAATTCAGGTCAGCGAATGATGATGAGTGATCCGAGTTACCCTTGTAATCGTCAGTTTTTACACTTTTTAGAAGCATCTGCACAGCTTGTTCCTACGGGACCAGTAGAAAAATTTCAGTTGACGGCGTCTTTAATAGATCAGCACTGGAGTGCTGATACTACTGGCGTACTCTTAGCATCACCTTCCAATCCTACAGGCACTCTGGTCTCACAAGCCGAAATGGGTTTGATTGCACACAAGGTGCGTGAGTTAGGTGGTCAGTTGTTGGTTGATGAGCTATATCATGGTCTGACTTATGGTGTTGATGCGATGACTGTTTTGCAGACTGATCCTGACGCCTTTGTCATTAATAGTTTTTCTAAGTATTTTGGTATGACGGGTTGGCGGCTCGGGTGGTTGGTGGCGCCTGAAGAGGCGGTAAAAGAGATGGAAAAAATGGCTCAAAACCTGTTTATTTCACCCTCAACCATTGCACAATATGCGGCTTTAGCGGCATTTGAGCCTGAGTCTATCGAGATTTTTGAGCAACGTAGAGTTGCGTTTGGCCAGCGAAGAGATCATTTGGTTTCGGGGTTGTTGGATTTAG
>SLCQ01000216.1 GCA_007125745.1 Nitrincola sp. | reverse complement strand
TTCAAGTTTGGCGCTCTCCTGCGCCCGGCCAGAACCTAGCTTCAGGCCAGCGCGACAAGAGTTCGAAACTCGCTAAACAGGGCTTTTTAGCCGCCCTGTCTAACCCCAAAGTGATTCTTTTCTTTGCCGCATTCCTGCCCCAGTTTATCGATCCCAGCCGTGACTTATGGCTTCAGTTTTTGGTAATGATGCTGACCTTTGTGCTGATCGAGTGCCTGACTGAATTTTTAATTGCTGGTTTCGCTGGCAGTGTATCAAGCTGGTTAAAACGTTGCGGTAAAGGGTTCAATAAAGTTTGCGGTAGTCTATTCGTTTTGATTGGCGCCGCATTACCAATCAGCAGTTAAACCAAAACATCGATATCAACAGGAACGTTGAGCCATGAATATTTCGCTTGAACACGCTAAACAGCTCGATCAAGAAGACCCTCTATCTCATTACAAGTCTCAATTCAATTTGCCAGAAGGTGTTATCTACCTAGATGGAAATTCCCTAGGTACACAACCCAAGGCTAGCCAAGGCGCTGTTGAAAAAACGCTTATTCAATGGCGGCAGGAGTTGATTAAAGGGTGGAATCAAGGATGGTTTGATGCCCCTGAGCGTCTCGGTAACTTAATGGCTCCTCTGATTGGTGCTAAAGAAGAGGAGGTGCTGATTACCGATAATATCACGCTGAATATCTACAAACTGATCGGCTACATTACCGAGACACAGCAACCTAAGCGCCCTGTTATTTTGAGCGAAGGCGGCAACTTCCCGACTGATGGCTATATTGCACAAGGCTTCTGCCACTTTTCAGAGTTTGAACATCGCTTCTTTCCAGAAGGTAGCAACCTTGAAGATTATTTAGACGATCAAGTGGCAGTTGTTATCATGAGCCATGTGCACTATCGCACTGGTGTTCTTCGAGACATGAAAGTGATCACTGAAAAAGTCCACCAGCATGGCGCTGAGATCATTTGGGATTTAGCGCACTCTGCGGGCGCATTAGCAGTGGATCTTGCCGAAAATAGTGTTAATTTTGCGGTGGGTTGTACCTACAAATACCTGAATGGCGGCCCAGGCTCACCCGGTTTTTTATATGTGAATAAAGCCCATCAGGATAAAGGTTGGCAGCCATTAACCGGCTGGCATGGCCATGCGGCTCCTTTTGCATTTGATCTCGACTACTCCCCAGCTGTAGGAATTACTCAATTCAGAACGGGTACTCATTCTGCGCTCATCTATAGCTCACTAGAAGCCTCATTACAGCTGTGGAAAGAGGTGGATATGCAACAACTACGTCAAAAAAGTCTGCAAATGACGGAGCTTTTCAGAAGCTGTGTGGCGGATGTTCTACTACATCATGATATTCAGGATATAACCCCAGAGCCTTCTAAGCGCGGCAGTCAAGTCTCCTTAATCAATACAGAAAAGGGCTTTGCCATCGTTCAAGCACTGATTGCACGTGGCGTGATTGGTGATTATCGAGAGCCAGGCTTACTGAGGTTTGGTTTCACTCCCTTATATCTCAGTTATGAAGACGTTTGGCTAGCCGCACAACATTTCTGTGATGTAGTAGAAAGCGGCGAATACAAAAAACCTGAGTTTCAGGTGCGCTCGTCAGTCACCTAGTGATTCAAATACAGGGGGGGGAGCCCCCTGTATCGTGCCTCACCCTTACTCAGAAACGACGATGACTCTCAGCGCATCTAAACGAAGCCGTGCGTTTTCCAACCCTTCTCTGAGAAGCTGTGTTGCCTCTTGATGCGTATTCAGCTCCAATTCATCAATCGCCGGATTGACTTTAGCCAAGGCTTCAAGCCGCTGATAGGCGGCTTCTCGCTCCTGATTTAATGTTGTTAAGGCCTGCTCACGTAAAACGGGTAGTCGCGCATCAGCTATTTTCTGTGCTTCCTGAATTTGCCAGGTGACTTTATCTCTAACCATGCGCACCATATTTTGCGAGGTGGATCGCTTAATGGGTTGCGCCAGTTGATTGAGTGGCTGATGAGCAAGCACCTCGCTTAAGTCTCTCCCGTCTGGATCCAAGAGGGTACGAACATAGCCACTGGGCAGGTAACGCGCTAACTGAAGAGATTTTGGCACGGTGATATTCAGTTCAAAGATGCTTTCCAGCAATACCGTTCCGGCGGGTAATGCTGGAAGCTTGAGTGTCACGATCGCGTTATTCCCCATCTCACCATGCGTTAACAACTCCATGAGTTCAATCATGAGCGGATGCTCCCAACTCATGAACTCAATCTCTTCCCGCTGAAGCGCTTCTTCACGGCTGAAGGTCAATGTCATGCCGTCTTCTGGAAGCTCGGCAAGTTGACAAAGCATATGCTCTCCAGGGTGAAGCACCAGGCCATGTTGTCCGTGTGGTTGAAGCGAGATGCCGAATCGATCAAAGAGTCGCTCTGCAAAGACTTGAATGCGTTCTATATCATCCTGATCCTGCATCGCTTCCATCAAGCTGTTGGCACGTTCGGCATTAAAACTGCTCATCTCAAGCAGTCGGTCGCGACCTTCTGCTAACTCCTCTTCTAAGGCTTCACGCGCTTCCTGAGTCTGTTCTAAGAGATCCTGCAACATCACGCTGTTAGAAGGTTGATGCATGGTGGCATTCAAAGATTGAGCAAAACGATGATAGAGCGTATCACCCACGGCACAAACGCGTTCAAACGCATTGAGTCCCTGATGGTACCATTGCATCAGCACATCGGTTGGGCTTTGACGGTAATAGGGAAGATGGATATGTACGTCCTGCGTTTGCCCAATTCGGTCCAGTCGTCCGATGCGTTGTTCTAACAGGTCCGGACTCAGCGGCAGGTCAAACAGGACCAGATGATGGCAAAACTGAAAGTTTCGACCTTCACTGCCAATTTCAGAACAGATCATCACTTGAGCACCCAACTCTTGGTCGGCAAAATAGGCCGCACTGCGGTCACGATTGACCAAGCTCATCCCTTCATGGAACACCGTTGAGCGGATACCCACACGCAAGCTCAAATAATCATCAAGCGCTACAGCCGTTTGTGCACTCGAACAGATCACCAGCATTTTCTCTTTACGGTTCGCTTTTAGCCACTCCTGTAACCAGGCAACACGAGGATCAACACTGATCCAGTCATCACCTAATACGCGTTCAGGATGTAATAAGCGATCAAGTGATTCAGATCCATGGTCTTCACTATATAAATTCGGCGCTATCAGAGCATGAGGGATTAGGCGTCTTTCGGGAAAGCCTTTAACGGTTCGGCGGGTATTACGAAATAACACTCGCCCTGTGCCTTGACGGTCAACCAAGTCCTTTAATAGCGAACTTAGCCTCGCTTGTTGTTCTGTTTCAGGTGCGGCTAACCACTGATCGATAGCGGAGTCGCCTAAACGCTCTTTTAATTCAGCTTGTGTATGTCGATCCTGCCGAAGAAAAGCCGCCCCCCCTGCTTCCAGAGTTCCTACAAGATGATTGAGATGAAAATATTGATGCTCTTGATCTAAAAATTGATCGAGATCTGGATAACGTGCAGGGTCCAACAACCTTAAACGAGCAAAATGTCCCTCTGGTCCAAGCTGTTCGGGCGTCGCTGTTAACAACAGCAACCCCTGGCTGACATCCGCAAGCTGTTCGACACAATGATACGCATGACTTACCACTTCTCGACTCCAGCCTAAGTGATGCGCTTCATCAACCACCAAAATGTCCCAACCCGCCTCAACTGCTTGCGCTAAACGAGACGCATCACGCGTGAAGAGTGATAAGGGTGAGATAACCCGCTGGGCAAATTCAAAAGGGTTAGCATGTCCAGAGGCCTCAATCGCATCACAGCGCTCTTGGTCTAGGAGTGAAAAGGTTAAGTTAACGCGGCGCTTCATCTCAACAAGCCACTGATGCAGTAACGAGTCAGGTAATAAAATCAGTATGCGTTTGGCACGTTCACTGATGATATGTTGATGCAGTATCATGCCTGCTTCAATGGTTTTACCTAAACCTACCTCATCTGCCAGCAAGGCGCGGGGTGTTGCACGCGAAGCGACCTCAGAGGCGATGAACAGCTGGTGTGGTAAAAGCTGTACTCGCGTACCAATCAACCCAAAAGCACTGGATTGCTCTAAACGGTGACGATGCTCTAGTGTTTCAACACGTAGCTTATACAACCCATGACGATCTATTTGTCCGGCAAACATGCGCTCTTGGGGTTTACTAAAATGGATCGCACTGTCTAAATTCAGCTCGGGAAGTGCAACCTCACTGCCCTGCATATCTGTGCCTAAATAGATAAAGCATCCATTGTGCTCGACCCGCTCCCGAACACGAATAGTGGCACCATCATCCGCATAGATCTCCTCTTCTGCTTCATAGCACACGCGACTCAGCGGGGCATTATCAATGGCATAGGTACGCACTTCGCCAACGGCTGGAAAATGAATTTCTACGCGGCGATGTGCTGATTCAATAACAATACCTAAACCCAGATCAACTTCGGTATTACTTATCCAACGTTGCCCTGGTAAATACTCTGGCTGAGACAATCTGAAGCCCTCTACTACTGATTTAAAAACGCCATGATAGGCGCTGTTGCGTCTGAGTTCAAAGGCTGATCGTGATTCCTAAGACTCTGTGTAATAATAGCGTTTTTAAAAACGAGTTAACGGATAAGACGAACGCTCATGACACAAACCAACGATGTTATCGCCTACCAAGGGCACGAAGGTGCCTATTCTCATCTGGCCTGTTGCCGAGTTCATCCTGAATTGCGTGCTCATGCATGTGAAAGCTTTGTTGAAGCGATGTTTATGGTCGAACGGGGTGATGCACGTTTAGCGATGATTCCACTGGAAAACTCGACTGCGGGTCGTGTTGAAGAGATTTATCGCCTGATGCCAAAAACACAGCTACACATCATTGGCGAACACTTTGAACCCGTCAATCACTGTTTATTAACGCTTCCGGGCACCAAGCTTGAGGATATCCGTAGCGTTTCATCGCACCCTCAAGCACTGGCGCAGTGTGATGGCAATATCAAAGCGCTGGGGATCGAGCCCATTGCGGCGCTGGATACTGCGGGTGCCGCCCATGAACTGGCGGTCAGTAAACAGCCTGGGCACGCCGCCATCGCATCTAGCTTAGCGGCAGAGCTATATGATTTAGATATTTTAAACCCCAATTTTCAGGATATCAGCGGTAATACGACGCGCTTTATGATTTTAGCTAAAGAAAGTCGAATGCCAGCTTTTGAAGATGGGCAACCCTATATCACCACCTTAATGTTTCGTGTGAGAAATATACCCGCGGCGCTATACAAAGCTCTGGGCGGCTTTGCCACCAACGGCGTCAATATGGTGAAACTGGAGAGTTATATGGCCTCGGAAACAATGCAGGTGTCCAGTTTCCATCTAGATGTTGAAGGACACCCACACCAATTGGCGATGCAACATGCGCTTCAGGAATTAAACTTTTTTGCGAATGAAGTGCGCGTGATGGGGACCTACAAAGCCCACCCTTTTAGAAAACCCGGTTAAACTATCGCAAGCCCTTAGAACAAAACAATCTAAGCATTAGGGTTTTCCCTATTGTGCGATGCACAAAAATGCTCTATCTTTAAATTGTCCTGAGCTTCAGGACGCGAAAGGCGGGTCTTTATAGATTCTACCTATCGCATCCCATCTCTCAACTCTTCCTGAGTTATATGCACTTTG
>SLCQ01000265.1 GCA_007125745.1 Nitrincola sp. | reverse complement strand
TCAGGGTGTCAGGTCCAGATAAGCTGGGCATTAAGACATCTAATAACACTAGGTCAGGGTTAAATGCTCAGGGTGTCAGGTCCAGATAAGCTGGGCATTAAGACATCTAATAACACTAGGTCAGGGTTAAATGCGTCTATTTTTTCAATCGCCTCTTCACCTGATGCACAAAGACACAGCTCAAACCCGCCGATCATCTTGAGTGATACCTCTAAGACGGATCTAATATCCGAGGCATCATCTACACAGAGTATTTTGTTCAGCATCGATCATTCCTTAAAGCTGAAAGTAACCTATGGTATGCTTGCATATGAAGAATTTGGATATCTTCAGCGTCTCAGGTTAAGGCTTTTGTGTGATAAGTCAAACATCAGATTGGATTAAAGGTTTTCCCCCGGTCATTTCAGAAAACTCCAGAGTGTTAATTTTGGGGAGCATGCCGGGTGTTGCCTCGCTGGAAGCTCAAGCCTATTATGCACACCCACGTAACGCGTTTTGGCCTATTATGTCTGACCTATTGGGGGTGGACTTGAAGGCTCCGTATGAGGTGCGTCTTCAGCAATTATTAAACAGTGGTGTTGCGCTTTGGGATCTGTTTTATCTCTGTGAACGGCAGGGAAGCTTGGATGCTCATATTCGCAAGGGTTCTGAGCAAATTAATGACTTTCAATCGCTGTTTATAAACTATCCCAATATAAGCGCCGTATTTTGCAACGGCGGTAAAGCCTACCAAACCTATCAGCGTTTAGTGTATCGACCCATGGGGGGTGCAGGTATTGAGGCAAGCTGTTTGCCCTCCACAAGCCCCGCGCACGCACGCATCAATTTTGAAGCGAAACGTTTGGCATGGCGCGTTATCCTAGATGCGCTTCCTTCAACGAACGAGAAGAGATCATGAGTGAGCAGAATCAATTCAATGTATTAATGGTATGCCTTGGTAATATTTGCAGATCGCCAACTGCACAAGGAATATTTGAAGCCAAGTTACAACAAGCGGGATTAGCTAGCCGCGTGAAGGTTGATTCAGCGGGAACCGCCGCTTGGCACACCGGGAAAGCGCCAGATCCCAGAAGTCAAACGGTAGCATTGCAACGTGGGTACCAGATAGGTCATCTGCGAGCAAGGCAGGCCACTCGGGATGATTTTGATCATTTTGATTATGTTTTGGCTATGGATACCGACAATCTAAATGATCTTAAAGTGCTCGAACCAAGTCATTTTCAAGGGCATTTAGGATTATTCCTAGACTTTGCGTTTCCAAATCAGCAACGCAGTGTTCCAGATCCTTATTATACCCAAGGTGACAAAGGCTTTCATGAGGTGGTTGATCTGATTGAACAAGCGTCCGAAGGTTTAATTAAAGAACTTAAAAAACAGATAACTGAGTAAAATTGTCGACATATTCCACCATAGGTGAATGGAGTCTTGGGGGGTGTGCTTTTACAATTTGACCTTTAAATTGGGTAAGGGTGAGGATCAACATGACCGCAAGAACGGCAGACGTTTTGCTAGTCGGAGCTGGAGCCATGAGCTCTACTCTGGGTGTGCTTCTAAAGCAACTGGATCCATCCATGAAAATCATCATGGTTGAACGCTTGGATCATGTCGCACAAGAAAGTACCGATGGATGGAATAATGCCGGTACTGGGCATGCGGCTTATTGTGAATTAAATTACACCCCAAAAAAACAAGATGGTAGTCTCGATACCACAAAAGCATTCAACATTAACTCCGCTTTTGAAGTGAGCTTACAGTTTTGGTCATACTTAGTGGAGCAACAAGCGCTTCCGGACCCTTCGGCATTTATTAATACCGCTCCTCATTGTAGTTTTGTGTGGGGTGAGGAGAATGTTGCGTTTTTACGAGAGAGACATCGTGTTCTATCAGCTCATCCGATGTTTGCTGATATGGAGTACAGCGAAGACCCTCAGGTGATTAATGAGTGGATGCCGCTGGTGATGCAAGATCGCAAAGTTGGCGAAAAGGTAGCCGCCACACGAGTTCCCTATGGATCAGATGTTAATTTTGGTGATTTGAGTCGTTTGTTAGTAGAGTGGCTTGGTCATCAACCAGAATTCGACTTAATGGTTGCGCATAATGTCAACACTTTAACCAAACAACCTGATGGTCGGTGGCTGGTCCATGTACAGAATAAAGCTGATGGTCATATCACTCCAATTACGGCTAATTTTGTATTTTTAGGTGCTGGTGGGGGTGCCTTGCCATTATTGCAAAAAACAGGCATCGAAGAAGGCCATGGTTATGGTGGCTTTCCCGTCAGTGGTCAGTGGTTAGTCTGTACAAAACCTGAAATCGTTGAACAGCACTTTGCCAAAGTTTATGGCAAAGCGCCTTTAGGTGCGCCACCTATGTCTGTACCGCATCTTGATACACGTATTATGAACGGTAAAAAATCTCTGCTATTTGGCCCATTTGCTGGCTTCACAACCAAGTTTTTGAAATATGGTTCTTACGGTGATCTGTTTAAGTCAGTGCGTTTAAGCAATATTGCCCCGATGCTATCGGTGGGAATGCGTAATATGGATTTAACTCGTTATCTGATTAGTGAGTCACTGCAATCTCATGAGTCGCGCGTTAGCTCACTGCGAAACTTCTTTCCGAACGTTAATCCTGATGATTGGGAGCTATCCATTGCCGGTCAACGGGTGCAAATAATTAAAAAGGATGCAAAAGGTGGCGGTAAGCTTGAGTTTGGTACAGAAGTGATCATTTCTGCCGATGGCAGTATGACGGCACTTCTGGGTGCGTCACCGGGTGCATCGACTGCAGTTCAAGCGATGTTATCTATTCTTGAAAAAAGTTTCGCAGAGCAACTGAAAACGCCAGAGTGGCAAGCAAAACTTAAAGAGATGATTCCATCCTATGGTGAGTCGCTTGTTGAAAATACCGAGTTACTCAAACAAGTGCGTCAGCGAACACTAAAAACATTAAAATTAGGTTTATAAATCCTATCTTCTGGCCGATATACTGCACTATATCGGCCAGCGCCCCTATTTTTGCCTCGCCTTTTCAAAATAACGATAGTTTGCAATAGATGATGATTGAACTAAGTTAAATATATTGACTGAAAAATTACTTCAAGCTTTAAGCACTGGATTGCTGATCAATGAACGATAAGATAGCTTCGCATGGTGCAGAGCGCACCTTCTCTGACTCTGAACAACTCATCTCCTCCACAGATGTTGATAGCACGATTCGTGATTGCAATGATCACTTTGTCAATATTAGTGGCTTTACTCGCGATGAATTGATAGGGCAAAAGCATAACATTGTCAGACATAATGATATGCCCGCTAAAGCGTTTTTGGGGCTGTGGACGTATATCCTTGAAGGAAAACCCTGGATGGGTATTGTTAAAAATCGTTGTAAGAACGGCGATTACTATTGGGTCGATGCCTATATCACGCCAATATTCTCCAACGGTAAGATTACGGGGTTTGAATCCGTTCGACGCAAGCCCAAAAAAGAGGATGTGGCACGTGCCAGTAAGCTCTATGCACGCCTCAAGGCAGGTAAAGGAATACCCAAGTTTAGTAAAGTTCGCAAAAGAGAAGTCTTCTTATTGCTATCCTCATTGGCCCTAGCGGCTTTGCTGGGTGGAGTACTTCAGGCTTTGGGCTTTAGTAGCTTATCTTGGGTTGGTGTATTAGGTGGGTTAATTGGTTATGCAGGTGTTTGGTATAGCAACCGGCGCGATTTGAAAGGGTTACTCGAACACATGCCACATGCGTTTCGAGATGATACGGCGATGTTAACCTATACTGAAGACTCGGGGCTGTATGGTCAGGTAAAAATCTCTATTTTGAGTGATGCCGCACACCTGAACACGGTAGTGACCCGACTGGAACATGGTGCTCAAGATGTAGCTGAACAAGCCTCTGAGGCCCATGTTTTATCAACTCAGGCAACAAACGAATGCGTGATCAGCAGGTTGAAACTGAGCAGGTGGCCACGGCTATTCATGAAATGACTGCTACGTTTGCAGAGGTGTCTGGGCATGTTCAACAAACAGCGTCACATGCCGATAATGTTGATCAGTTAGCGCGTCAAGGGTTAAAAAGTGCCGAACAGACAGGAGCTTCTGTCCGTCACTTGCAGGGTAAAGTTCAAGAAATCTCTGATTCAGTGAATGATTTGTCTGAATCATCTAAAGAGATTTCAGGTATAACGCAGTTAATTGAACAAATTGCTGAACAAACTAACTTACTAGCACTAAATGCTGCGATTGAAGCCGCAAGGGCGGGTGATCATGGTAGAGGCTTTTCGGTGGTTGCTGATGAAGTAAGGAAGTTGGCATTTAGAACACGAGAGTCTACTGATCAAATTCAGTCGATTGTAAACACTCTTCAGAGTAAAGCTAATTTAGCTACAGAATTGGCTAGTCAAGGTCAGCAAGATGCACGAAATGCCACTGATCGTATGGAGCACACGCAAACATCACTTGCTGATATTGCGGGATCTGTTAGCTCTATTGCTGAGATGACGGTACAAATGGCCGCAGCCATCGAAGAGCAGGCTAGCGTGGCTGAAACTATTAATCAACAAGTGGCTAATATTAAATCTCTAGCGGATGACAGTGTTGAAACTGGCTCTGCAGCATCGGACCGAAGTAAGGCGTTGGAAATGACGGCTGAGCGTCTCTATGAGCTCGTTGAACGGTTTAAGCGTTAAGTCACTGCCTCGGCACCTAGCGCCGAGGTGTCAGTGGAATGACTCTTAATCTGTTGGCATTGCTGACTACGGTAACGGATGATAATGCCATTGCGGCAGCTGCGTAGGCTGGATTCATTAACCAGCCTGTCAGCGGAAACAGTACACCGGCTGCTAACGGAATGCCCATCGTATTGTAGATAAAAGCACCAAACAGGTTTTGGTAGATGTTTCTAAGGGTTGCCTTGGAAATTAGCATCGCATCAGCCACACCCTCTAATGATCCTCGCATAAGCGTAATATCAGCACTTTCAATGGCGACATCCGTACCTGTGCCAATGGCAAAACCTACATTTGCTTGTGCAAGTGCTGGGGCGTCATTGATACCATCACCCACCATACCTACTCGTAAGCCTTGCTCCTGTAATAGGCGGACCTGTTCTGCTTTTTGATCTGGCATCACTTGCGCAATAACGTTTGTAATACCTACCTGTTTGGCGACAGCAAGCGCCGTACGTTCACTGTCACCTGTCAGCATGATGACCTTGATACCACTGTCTTTTAAACGCTTAATTGCACTGGCACTGTCAGATTTGATGGGATCTGCAATGCCCAGTAAAGCGACCAGGTGGCTATCAATCGCGAGCATGACCAGCGTATTACCTTGATCGGAAAGTGTGTTGATACGTTGTTCGGTTGCTTCATCAAAATCAACACCTTGAGCTCGCATTAAGGCTTCATTTCCGACCGCCCAGTGTTGGCCTGCAATCTGGTCACTGATACCTTGACCCGGATGAATAGTAGGCGATCCGCTTTCGGCTAGTTCTAGATCACGTTCTTGAGCCTGTTGAACAATGGCTTGGGCTAAGGGGTGTTCTGAAGCACGTTCAATGGTAGCGATCTGTTGTAATAGATAATTTTCGAGACTCTCATCATCTATCTGATCATTGTACTGCAGCATAGATGGGTTCAAGTTCTCTATGTGCGTAACGGCAGGTTTTCCTTCTGTCACTGTTCCAGTTTTATCTAATACGACAGCAT
>SLCQ01000210.1 GCA_007125745.1 Nitrincola sp. | reverse complement strand
TTCAAAGAGCGTTTAGATGAGCTTGATCATGCCCTTAGTGCTCAGTTAGCGCCTGTGCAAGAAAAAGGTTTTTTCGTTTTTCATGATGCATATGGACATTTCGTGAAGCATTATGGTCTTAATCAACTAGGGTACTTTACTGTAGACCCCGCTCGTCAGCCAGGAGCGCGCCATTTAGCCCAAATCCGTCAACAACTTGATGACGGAAATGCGGTCTGTGTTTTTAGTGAACCACAATTCACTAGCGCAGTAGTAGAAACAATTACCCGCGGTACATCAGTTGGTCAAGGTGAATTAGATCCATTAGCGCGTAACTTTGAGCCTTCGTCAACAGCTTATTTGGAATACTTGCAGAGCCTAGCCGATTCATTTACTGAGTGTTTAGTGCGTTAAACATCAGTCTGAAAAAGCTTCACAAGCTTTAGTGGGGTGAGTATAATTCGCCCCACTTCACATTGCAGATGTGGTGGAATTGGTAGACACGCTAGCTTCAGGTGCTAGTGCCTTCATCGGCGTGGGAGTTCGAGTCTCCCCATCTGCACCATCTATCGTTTTTTTCATCAATCGCTTTCTCAAGCGAACTGTTATCTTTCTTCACAGCTCTCTACTCCAAAAGCGAAATCTCGAGCAAAAAAAAGCCTGCTCAGTTTGAGCAGGCTGCTGCATAAATCTTTGTAGGGTGAGTGAGGTGCTGACTAATCGGGTGTTGATCAGTCACTGCAGCTTAACAGATAAATCTTTAAACTAAATCTTTAAACCAGGTGTAATGCTACCTGAACGATGACGGGAAAAATGGCGACTAAAAAGACGCCAACTATCATCGCGATGGATGGTATTAGCCCTATAGTTTCATAAGACTCTTCGTTTGTATGGCTCATCTTAATCTCCGCTTTAATCATAAAAGTGTCATATGAAGCTTCTGATATGATAGAAGCAATAGGCGTGCCAACTTTAGCTATTGCGGATATTAATAAATAAGTTATTGTAAATATGAACTATTTAAGGATTCAGTCTGGAATGGCATATGGATTTAATAGATATGGTGTATGTCATTTGTGGCGATTTTTTATTTTTCGTATGACTTTTTTGACAGTGATCGTTAGCTGAGGTCTGAAAAGTTTTGCTGTCTGAGTGCTTCATAAGCAAGCACAGCAACCGTATTTGAAAGGTTCAAGCTCCGGCTACCTGGACGCATAGGCAACCTTAAAACTTGCTCGGCTGGAAGGCGGGACATTATCTCAATAGGAAGACCTCGTGTCTCAGGTCCAAATAAAAAGTAATCACCCGAAACATATTGAACCTGATGATAGTAATGTTTTCCTTTGGTGGATAGGGCAAAAACTCGTGCTGGGTTAGCTTCTTCAAAAAACTGCTCGATGTTTGACCAGATTTTGATATCAGCAAATTCGTGATAATCGAGACCTGCACGGCGGAGTGCTTTCTCATCCATTGAAAAACCCAGTGGCTCAATTAAGTGAAGCTGGCATCCTGTATTAGCGGCTAGGCGGATAATATTACCTGTGTTTGGGGGTATTTCAGGCTGATATAGAACAATGTGAATCATAAATATCGCTGTGTAAAGTCATTGAGAGTCAGTGGGCGGCTGAAATAATACCCTTGAAAGGCGCAACATCCAAAGCTTTCAAGCATGTTGAGTTGTTCTTCTGTCTCTACACCCTCGGCAATAACAGACAGTTCCATGCTTTTTGCGAGAGACACAATGGTCTTTGCGATATCTGCATGATGTTTGTCCTGAGACATTTCGGTAACAAACGATTTATCGATTTTGAGTTGATCTAGGGGTAGGCGCTTTAAATACGACAGCGATGAGTATCCTGTGCCAAAGTCATCCAAAGAGAAGCTAATCTTATGCTCTTTTAGAGTAGATATTTTGGCAACAGTCTCATTAACATCGTCAAGCAACATGCTTTCTGTGATTTCTAGTTTAAGTGTTGCAGGATCAAAATTATGTTTGTGAATAGATTCTAACAGTTTATCTACAAAGTCATCTTGTTGAAATTGTTTAGGACTGATATTTACGGCTAAGATAAGATCACGGGTTGCTTCATTTTCGTGCCATTTTGCCAGTTGCTGACAGGACTGCTCTATTACCCAGTCGCCAATGGGAATAATTAAGCCTGTATCTTCCGCGATAGGTATAAATTCAACTGGAGAAATAAATCCTTTTTCGGGATGCTGCCAGCGAAGTAGTACTTCCGCACCAAATAATTGTCCCATAGCATCTACTTGAGGTTGATACACAAGGTGAAAGCCTTCTTGTTGTACACATAGCCTTAACTCTCTTGCCAAGGTTGCATGTTCAGTGACTTTAACTTGCATGGCAGGGTCAAAGAAACGATAGGTATTACGGCCAGCGGCTTTTGCTTGGTACATGGCAAGGTCAGCTTGTTTTAACAGCTCTTCCATACTCTCGTCTTTGCCTATAAAGAGCGTAACCCCGATACTGAGTGTATTGAAGTGCTCAAGGTTACCAAATTTATAAGGTTTGCACAGACTTTCTAAAATTTTCTGACACAGGCTCTCGACTAAAACACCAGCAGGTTCATGAGCGTCTCCCATATCCTCAAGTAATACGATAAATTCATCACCTCCAAGCCTGGCAACGGTATCGACTCTTCTTACACATGCAGAAAGTCTTTCTGCTACTTGTTTAAGTAATTGATCGCCAATATGATGCCCTCGTGTATCGTTTAGGGTTTTGAAATCATCTAAGTCGAGATAAAGAATAGCACCAAACTTTTTACTGCGCTGACTGCGTTCCATTGCATGCTCTAAACGCTCCATTAAAAGCTGGCGGTTCGGTAGCATGGTAAGTTGGTCATAAAAAGCCAATTGTCGAATGCGAATTTCTGCTTCTTTACGATCTGTAACATCTAGCAAGGTGACAACATAATTAACAATGCTTTTGTTTTGACCATTGAAGACTGCAGAGATACTTGTCCATTGTAAAAAACGATCTCCTGACTTTCGTTTGCTCCAGATTTCATCTTGCCAGACACCTTGGTGTAACAGTGTTTTTTTAATCGCGTCAAAGTCGATTTTATCATCTTTAATCTTAATGCTGGTCAGGTGATTACGCATGACTTCGTTGGCTTCATAGCCCGTAATACGGGTGAATGCTGGATTGACCCGTAAAATCGTACAATTCATATCGGCAACGATCATCCCTTCACCTGATTCAAACACCGTTGCCGCAACATTTAGGTCATCGACCATATGTTGCATTGCTTTTCCGACTTGATTGTATTCAGTGATCCCTGTGCCCTCAAACTTTACTCCCTTAACACCTTTTTGTGTTTGGTCAATGAATTTGAGTAATCTGGCAATGGCATGGCTATGGCTTAGGTGAAGTAACCAGGCTGCAAAGATCAGCAGGCCAAGAAAAATTCCGGACAAGAGAAGAAAAGAGCGAACAAATTGACCTGCCTGACTTAAAAAGCGGTCAGAACTTAAGCTGATGGAGACGTGTATATCAGTAGGTTCGTTAAACAGAGATAATGGTTGCTGAAGATAATGAGAATCTGATTCATCATCCTGTTCAGAAATATGCAGACCAACAATGCTCTCAAGTCGATCAGAGCGAGTCGCGGAAACCAGAGGGTTACCATCAGCTGAATAGAGAGTGATGTGATCTACATCCGCAGCACGAAGTAAATGCTGGATAAAGTAGCGATTTTGACCGATCGCAAGCCCCGCAACCATATAACCCTTTAACTGAATGGTACTTGGATCAAAAATAGGTGTAGCTCTGACTAAGGCAACTCGCTGATCAATACCTGTTTGTCTCCATTTAGTAGTGTAAAGAATTGGAGAGTCTATTTGATTGAGGATATATTCAGAGTCATACAACGGCATACCACCATCAAATATGAGCCTGCCCTCTGGTGACAGCAGGAAAAATAAGTCAAGCATGGCCGCACTTTCGGAGTCTTGGAACATGAGGCTCATATCAGTGGAGAGCCCGAAAGTGTCAGTATCATCCGTGATAAGAGAAGCAAATGAGTAGTTAAATGAAGCCACATCCAGATAGGTATTTAGGACGTCCAGACGGTTTTCAATTAAGCTTTGTACAGTTCTTTGACGCTGTTCAAGCGTGTTTGAAATTTCAGTGTTTAATTGCACTTGACTCGTTCTGGCAGCATAAACAGATGCTACCAATAGGGCAAGTATACCCAATGCGCCAAAAATCATGGTGATTCGAGTGGTAAAGGTCAGCGCCCAAGATTTACCAATTCCCATGCTAATTCTCATCATTAATAGAGTTGAGCATATTCAGGTAACCCTTTCGCCTTTCTTGTAAAAATAAGTCGAGCTCTTCTCCATACATGAAAAATAATGGATGTCGAAGCGTATGCGTAATGGTATGAATAAAATCAGGGTGATTAACTGCTTTTTTTAGGGCCTGTTGAAGTATTTCATATTGGTGATCGGGTGTGTTTTTTGGTACGGCCAGAATACGTAATGCTTGTGTAAACAAGCTGGGGTAGCCCAGCTCTATTAAAGTAGGGATATCAGGGTGTTCTAAAAGCCTGTTGGTATTTAAAGATGCGATAACTTTCATCTGCCCTGTATCTACATAGCGGTTATGAGTCCCGCCACTGAATGCAATATCAACGTCTTCGGCCAAAACTAGCGGTGCCATACCCGCGCCACCTGATACTGGAATGACCCGGATGTTGATATTCTCTTGTTCTGCTATCGCTTTTATGCGGTATCTGTCAGTAATATTTTGCGATGCGTAGAATATTTCATCTTGCTGTTTAGCGTAGTCGAGGAATTCATCCCAAGAGGAAAACGGGGCGTTTCCGTAGGTAACGAGTGCGTTTTGATTTTCTGATATGGAGGCCAAGTAGCGAAAGTCGTCAAGCTGAAAGGAAACTTGGTTGGGATCAGCTGGGTTTGTCAGCGGAGTAGAGGGAGTAAACAGTACTATGTAGCCTTCACTCTGGCTTTGAGCAACCATACTAACAGCGACAGCACCGCCTAAGCCTGACAGAACCTGCAAGTTAACCGGCTGTTCAAGAATATCGGCTAGTGTGTCCGCTATGACTTCTGCTTGACTATACATAGTGCCACCTCTGTCAAAACCTACTAAAAGAGTGACAGGTTTGCTTGGAAAATGTTCTGCACTTATGCTTGTGGGAAGCAATAAAAGTATTAAACAGCTACAAATGAAGATGGATTTTTTCATAATTACTAACCAGTTACCGGTATGTTAAAGCATACATTCTGAGCGAATACTCGTGGGCACTGAGTAAAGTAAAAAACATTTTTGTTTAAATTTAGCATAGCGTGATTTAACACTTAATGCTAACCGTAAGCAAAAATATCGTTCGTATCCTGGTCGTCAAACTCAATCTGTATCAATACAGGTTTTAAACCACTCACCTATTTTTTTAATTTGCTCAAGACAAACCGAGTGCGCCATTGGATAGTTAGCGTATTCCACTGAATAGTTTAATTCTGTTAGTTGATGTTTAGCTTTGATGCCTAAGCTCTCAGGAACGATATCATCATAACTGCCATGCATGATTAACACGGGTATATCCTGATTAGCAGGATGCAGTTTGATTGTTTTATCCGTCGCAAAATAGGTGGATAATGCGAGCAGTCCAGCAAGCCGTTTAGGAAAGCTTAATGCGACTTGATAAGCAACAGCACCGCCCTGAGAAAAACCTGCAACGATAATTTTTTCTGCGGGTATACC
>SLCQ01000096.1 GCA_007125745.1 Nitrincola sp. | reverse complement strand
TGATAAAGCGTCGTCCACCAATCGCTTCTGCCTGATTAACGACATCATCAAGTGGCCGTGTAATATATTTTAAAATTAAGGTACCCAACACGCCTGCGCCTAACGAAACAGCAAAAAACCACAGAAAGAGATCTCGTGTCGTTGCCCAGAGTGCCTGATAGGCAAAACGGGTATGACTTTCGACAAACAAGGTACCAAATTGAAACCACCCATCTTGAACTTGGGCAACACCGGGTTTGATTTCCAAACTCGCAAAGCGTGTAAACCAATCCGGTACTCCCAGGGAGTCATCTCCATCAAAAACCCGCTTTTGAACACTATTGCCTTCCGGATCGATCAGTTCAATACGCTGATAATGCCCTGTATCGAACTGTGCCGCGATAAGCAGTTCTAGCGTGACAGGGTCTTTTTCCAGTTGCGAAAGCGTTAAGGCTAACGAATTGGCGTTATCGATATTTTTAAGGAGCAACTGCTCTTCAAAATAATCTTTCGCTTTGTAGGTGCTGATACTAAAGCTACTGATGAACGCAATCGACATCATTAAAGCAACTGCTATCCAAAGCTGTCTAATCAGTGACATGGTGGTACCTCCGTTAGAGTGTCGATTGACCTAAATAGACTGTTCATTGAAAGGTAACTCCTTCCTGTTGAATGCGATCCAAGACATTACGCCAGCGAGATAAACGTGCCGTAGAGCTGGCTGCCGGTGTCGTTGCACCACCTGCCCATAAGCCTTCACTGTTAAAGCTGAATACGGGTGATAGATCAGGTCGTTGTGAGGCAGGGCTAATGGTCGAGATTAAACTATCCAGAATAAGCGGTTCTGAGGTAGGTGTTTCATAATACCCCAAGACCATGTGCGCTTGTGTTATTGAGCTTCTTGGCCCGCCCATTCTAGCATTAACATAGATCAGGCGAAGACGGTCATCACTTATTCCGGCTAAGCGCAAACTCACATATTGCAGAATGGCGTAGTCTTCGCAATCTCCCAAACCGTGACCGAGGGTTTCTAGTGGTGATGCCCAGTAATCTTCGACACCATAGAGCTGTTGATCTGTTTGGTAACGTATGTGCTGATGGACAAATCGATTGACGATATCTAGCTTTTGACGCTCTGAGGACGCTTGAGATGCTTGACCAATCATCTCTTCCCAACTTCTAGACACTTGACCCCGACTGGCACCAAAACGGCTTTCAATTAAACGGTGAAAGTGATCAAACTGAATACTGGCTCTACTTTGTAGGCTTTGACTCATCAACAGGCCCGCTAGCATCAGCATGGCCAGAATGAGATAGGTCAAGTGCGGCTGTAACAGTCGCTTGCGCATAAACAGTATCCAGATATCGGTAGTGTGATGATGCTTCTCTCGCTAAAGGGAATATACTGATGTCACATCAGTATAATACAAAGTTTTATATTCATCGTTAGTTTATATAAAATACACTTGTTAGCACAAAAAAAAATATATTAGGGTGAATCAATTGAATGCTGCTACGAGTTCTGACACACATCAGGAAAAACAGTTTCCTGCAGAGGGACTTGATTTAATGAAACAAAATGCTGCTCAGGCAGCTCAGCTAATGAAAGCATTGGGCAACGATAGTCGTTTGCTGATTCTTTGTTATCTGAGTGACCGCGAACTCTCTGTTTCGCAATTGAATAGCTTTTTGGATCTTAGTCAATCGGCCCTTTCGCAACATCTTGCTTTGCTTCGTCGTGATGGCTTAGTAAAGACACGTCGCGAATCACAGACCATTTACTATTCGCTGGAAGGCGATAAAGCGAAACGCTTGATCGGCACACTGCACGATATTTTTTGCCCTACTTTATAGCGTAAGGGTAAAAAATTGGGGCCAGCTTAGGCCCCATACAAAATCATACTACTCGCTAGTGTTGAAGTCTAAGTAATTGCCAGTCTTCTGTGGGTTCGTGCAACATCAACTTCATCTCAATCACCTCCTCTTCACTATTGAAGCTATTTCGGAAACCTAATCTTCGAGCAAGACCCTGCATACCTTTATTAGAAGGTAAGGTGGAACCCATAATCATTAAGGTGCCACGATTTCTGCAGTACTCGATAATTTTCTCCATTAACACCATCCCCAGCCCTTCACCTTGCATATCATCTCTGATGACAACTGAGAACTC
Source organism: Nitrincola sp. (assembly GCA_007125745.1). Lineage (GTDB taxonomy): Bacteria > Pseudomonadota > Gammaproteobacteria > Pseudomonadales > Balneatricaceae > Nitrincola. The sequence goes on along the minus strand of SLCQ01000096.1, from coordinate 3,586 downwards.
CGCACGGATATTGTCAGCATCCGTTACTGCGCGAACGACACCCAGGGTTTCCATACCTGTTCCATCAGGCTTGGGTGCTGAAACAATCAGTGCCATTTCGCGGTCATAATCAATCTGTGTCCAGTTCGCGAGCTCTTGATGTGTCGGTACACCCCGGCTGTAAAAATAGCGTAAACGAATCGATTCCGGTGATAATTGATTCCAGAACTCAAGGTGCGCTGGCTCATCTTCCCCTCTGATGGCTCTTAGTACTGCATTTCGACCGGAACGTTTAAGGGTGATCTGCTCGGTTAGGTATTCAGGATAAGGTGACACAGACAGTGAAGCAGGCTCACCTAATGAGGCGGTAACATCCACCGCTAATAAACCTCGCTTATTGAGCAGTAGCGGATTGATTTCCAGTGCCTTAAGTTGTTTTAGCTCGACCGCCATCTGTCCCAGCTTGATTAACAAGTCACATAGGTTGTCGATGTCTCGTTCTGGCCATTCCGAGTTTTCAGAAATAATATGGTAAACACGTGACTGAGTGATGAGCTGTCTGGCGAGTGCTGAGTTGATGGGCGGTAGCATCAGGGCTCTATCTGCTAAGGTATCTGCCGTATAACCACCAATACCAAAAATAACCAATGGTCCAAACACTGGGTCTCTTGTGATGCCTAAATTAATTTGCAGAGACTGAAATCCGCGCTTCATTTGTTGTACAGCAAAACCAAACTGCTTTTCGGGTGGATGACGTTCACTAATCCGGTAGGCAAGTTTTGTTGTTGCGTGCCGCACTTCTTGCATAGAGTAAAGGTCTAAGGCTAAATCACGCCATCGATTTCGACTCGCATCACATTCGTAACTGAACGGGTAAGCATTCTCTTGGTGCAACGCCCTGACCGCAACAGAACCACCCAGTTGACAGGCAATATCAACAACACCTTCAATATCCTGAGCATAGTGCGTATTTGACGTCGGTATTTCATACAGATCTAATAGATCGCAGGCTTCTGAGTGGGTTAAAAAATCACGCCCCTCTTTCCATACCTGGTCAAGCATGTCACGGGCTTTTTTTCGATTGGGTTCATTGTCAATACGGTAAGGTGCGGGCGTTTGACGCATGACCTTTTGGTTACGATGGTATTCCACCATAAACATGAAGGCATCAATCGCTTCTTCAGGGTTTAAGAAGGTAATTATGCCTGCATTATTACAGCGATTTCTGGCACCGATTGCTGTTTCACGCCCCATCCAGCAGGTTAATACATTGCGTGGTGTTTTTTTCGCAATTTTGACCACAGCATCCGCTGTTTCTAAGCTGGGAGCCATTCGGGTGGGGGCATGAATCGATAAAACAGAGTCTACATTGGGATCTTTCAGGAGCCGTTCGATGACGGTTGCATAGCGCTCTGGGGTTGCATCAGCGTTGAGGTCTATGGGGTTTTGACCATTCCAGTGAGGGGGTAACCACTCAGATAACGCCTTTACGGTCTCTTCTGTTAACTCAGCTAGTTGCCCTTTACGAGCACGAAGCCGATCGTGCGCTAGGGCATTAGGCCCCATACCGTTGCAGACTATTGCGATGCGCTCTCCACGCATCGGCTTCATGCGTGTCAGTGTTTCAAGGGCATTAAAAAGCATGTCAGATGTGTCTACTCGCACGACACCCGCTCGTCGCAGGACAGCATCATACACCCTGTCTCTATCCAAAATCCCTTCGCACACCTCTTCTTTCATGCGTCCGTCAGGAATAATGCCGGACTTCAGCACCAGTACCAGCTTGTTACGGGAAGCGGCTCGTAGCGATGAAATAAAGTTTCGTGACGGCCCAATCACCCGATCCATTTGCAACAGGATTGCATGGGTAGTGGGCTCACCCGCCAAATAGTCGATGATGGATGGTAAGTCGACATCGACACCATCACCGAGTGTTAAAAAGTGAGAAAAGCCGACCTCTTGACCATTCGCCCAATCAATCATAGCGGTGCCAATCAATCCCGATTGACCAACATAGGCAACTCGCCCTTTACGAATATTGACATGAGAAAAGCTGGCATTCATGTTTGAGGTTGGGATCAACATACCCATACAGTCAGGCCCGAGAATGCGAATACCATAAGAGCGCGCCGCTTCGCGAATTTCATCTTTGATACTGCCCTGCCCTGTGACGCTTTCGAGGGTTAACCCGCCAGTCAAAATCATGGCTGCACGTACCATATTTGCGCCCAGTTTTCTGACCAGATCAGCAACCGTTTCTGGCGGTGTACAAATAATGGCTAAATCGGGCATTTCCGGGAGTTTAGCGATGCTTTGGTAGCAAGGAACGCCATTGACCTGATCATAGCCTTCTTTATTGACGGCAAATAATGGCCCTTTAAAGCCGCTGTCGAGCAAATTGCGCAACACGATTCCACCCATACTGTCCTGTCGCTCGGATGCTCCAAAAACAGCGATTGAACGTGGGCGAAAGAAGCGCTTGAGATATTTAGTCGACATCGTTATTCCTTCCCTTTTCGAGGGTTGAGTCATCAGACTTAAGTTTAATACATTCTATCCATTTCGCACCTGCAACAAAAGGGACTGACGCATTGAATTAGGATATTTCCCAATAGACTGGTATAACCTAAGTCCCTTTGACTACACTGTATATATGAAAACAATGTGGTTATAGGAGTTATCATGGCAGGTATACAAGGGGTCACCATGCCCGAGATCAAAACAACGCTTGATCGTTTGATTCATGCGATGGAAGGTCGCTTTACTAAAGGAATGTCCCCCGCATCATTGCTACTGGCCTATATGGACTGGCTGATTCATATGGGACATTCTCCTGGCAAAATCGCAGAGATGATGGAAAATATGCTTCGTAAGCATTCAGCTTTTTTACTTTGGGCTTCACGAGCACCTTTCGATCCCGATATCAAACCCTTTATTAAACCCTTAGCAGATGATCGTCGCTTTAAAGACCCAGCCTGGTCTAAGTTTCCTTACAATGTCATTTCACAACAGTTTATGCTTCACGAGCAATGGTGGCATTATGCTACGACCAATATTCCCGGCGTTGCGAAACATCATGAGAACATGGTGCACTTTTCTGCTCGCCAGTGGCTAGATATGCTCTCACCTACTAATTTTGCGCTGACCAACCCTGTTGTTTCCCAAAGGACTCTCGATAGCGGTGGTATGAACCTGGTAACAGGTATGCAAAAACTGGTTGAGGACATTCAACACAGCTTGTTAGAGCAACCGGCTGAAGAAAGCGATATTCAAGTGGGTCGAGATGTCGCCGTCACACCGGGTAAAGTGGTTTATCGAAACCGTTTGATTGAGTTAATTCAATACAGCCCTACCACTGAAAAAGTCAAAGCAGAGCCAATCTTGATCGTCCCTGCGTGGATTATGAAATACTATATCCTGGATTTATCACCCCATAACTCCATGGTGAAGTATCTAGTGGATCAAGGTTTTACCGTATTCATGATCTCTTGGCACAACCCAACTGTAGAAGATCGTGATCTATCCATGAAGGATTATACACAAAAAGTGATTATGGCTGCTCTGTATGCGATTAGTCTCATTAAAAAAAAAAAAAAAATCCATACCG
>SLCQ01000105.1 GCA_007125745.1 Nitrincola sp. | reverse complement strand
TCTCGACGCCTAAGATCAGCGGTAAGTTGTCTCTACGTGCCTCTATCACCGGTGAAATCGTGTTGGACAATGCCTTTGTGCCTGAAGAAAATCTACTACCTGGTGCGACTGGCTTATCCGGTCCGTTTGGCTGCTTGAACAAAGCGCGCTTTGGTATCGCTTGGGGTGTGTTAGGTGCGGCGGAATTCTGCTGGCATGCTGCCCGTCAGTACACCTTGGATCGTAAGCAGTTTGGTCGTCCTTTGGCCGCGACTCAGTTGATCCAAATGAAGCTGACCAATATGCAAACTGAGATCACACTAGGGTTGCAAGCCGTGCTACAAGTGGGTCGTTTGATCGACTCCGGTAACTGGGCACCCGAGATGATCTCTATGGTTAAACGCAACAACTGCGGTAAGGCATTGGATATTGCTCGTGTGGCGCGAGATATGCATGGCGGTAACGGCGTATCGGATGAATACGGTGTGATGCGTCACATGGTTAACCTGGAGTCAGTGAATACCTATGAGGGTACCCATGACGTTCATGGTTTGATTCTGGGCCGTGCGCAAACAGGTATTCAAGCCTTCTTCTAAACGAGGTGATCTATGCCGGCACAACCGCTTAAAGGTATCAGGGTACTGGATCTGTCCCGTATCCTGGCCGGCCCCTGGTGCAGTCAACAACTGGCTGACCTTGGGGCGGAAGTGATCAAAATTGAACGTCCTGGCGAAGGGGATGACACCCGTCGTTGGGGCCCGCCTTGGTTAGAGAAATCACATGAAGCCGCTTACTATTTAGGGGCTAACCGTGGTAAGCAATCCGTCACCGTCGATATGGCGAATCCTGAAGGTCAGGCATTGCTGCACAAGTTGGTTCAGCAATGCGATGTGGTCTTGGAGAACTTTAAAGTCGGTGGACTGAAAAAGTATCACTTGGACTATGAATCACTGAAAGCGATCAAGCCAGATTTGATCTATTGTTCAATTACGGGGTTTGGTCAAGATGGTCCTTACGCTCAGCGTGCTGGCTATGACTTTATGATTCAAGGTATGGGTGGTTTGATGAGCTTGACGGGTCAGCCAGATTCAGAAGCTGGTGGTGGTCCTGTCAAAGTCGGTGTTGCCTTTGCTGATATTTTCACGGGTATGTATGCGGCCAACGCTATTATGGCAGCGCTTTTTCAGCGACACCAAACCGGTGAGGGGGCTTACATTGATTTGGCGTTGCTGGACGTTCAAGTGGGTGTATTAGCTAATCAAGCTCTGAACTATCTAACCTCGGGTAATGTACCGCAGCGTTTAGGGAATGCACATCCCAATATTGTGCCTTATCAAGCCTTTGCTACAGCCGATGGTCATTTGATTCTGGCGGTGGGTAATGATGGTCAGTTTAAGCGCTTCTGTGAAGTCGCTGGTTGTCTTGAATTAGCGGATGATGCACGTTTTAAAACGAATGCCTTGCGAGTTCAGCACAGAGCAGAATTGATCCCGTTGCTGCTTGAGCCTTTGCGTCAGAAAACGACCGACCAGTGGTTAGAGGCACTTGAACAGGTCGGTGTGCCCTGTGGTCCTATCAATACGCTGGATAGAGTATTTGAAGACCCTCAAGTAAAGCATCGTGGTTTAAAGATCAGTCTGCCTCATCCCCAAGATGGAGCGGTCAATCTGGTCAGCAACCCTATTCGCTTTAATGGTGAGGCGTTGAACGCATCGACAGCACCACCCATGTTAGGTCAGCACACTGAAGATGTCTTAAGCCGTTGCTTAAACCTGTCGGAAAGTGAATTGGCTGAGTTGAAGGAGAAGGGTGTTATTTAGATAACACCCACTTAGTCTGGAAAGTATTCGTTCATAAGCCATAGTGTCGCTTGGATATCTATGGGTGATAAGCTTTAAGCAGCGATACCTTCTAATACAAGATGACTTACATCGGTTCTTAAGCTAGCGTGTTCAAAGGTGATTGCACAGATATTACCTTGAGCATCGACATCAAGAACTGTGTTCTCATCCAAATTTTTGGATTCAATAATATCGTTCGAGCTAAATTCAATATAAAGAGTGTCGGTATCATCAAAGTAGCTAACTTTCATGGTTTGTAACCTCTATCGAAAAATGCGTTATGAATAGTCTCACCATCGGGTAATATTATGACTCTCAGGTATCGACCTTTCATTTCCTTAATTTTAGCCCAACGTCTTATTCGTCCATCAGATTGAGTTTCTTCTTTGATGGGATGGAGCACTACATGTTGTATCCATTCATCTTTAATGATTGCTCTATCTGATCTGACTCTAGTTGCTTCAAAATATTGCGTTGTTTTCACTGCCTAAGTTCCTTTTTGGCATAGATAACTTTTTACAGCAACGTGATTTTGTCCTAGTTATTTCATATTAACTAGGACAACAATCAAAGCTCTTCAATCTGACGACGAATATCAGCAATCTTGCGTTCCATCACTTTCTCTAGATGGTCGATCTCTTCCAGGAGAATCTCTTTGCGACCTTTATGCGTGTGCATTTTGTCTGAGAGTTGTTCCAATTCTGATAAAGCGCGTAAAAAGTAGGGTGAAGATTCAGAGGTTTCGCGATAGTTGACCTTGCCTTCATTCACCCGAACGGTTTTAACTTGACGCTTAAATTTGAATTTTTTGCTTTTTGCAAACCACTCGCCCGGATCTCTGTAGAAGTAGATTTTGAGTATGTCCATATCGCCTTCTTGGCGTGTGGAGAACTTTTCGATTTCTGATACTTCTTCGATACCCATTTCAGCTAGTGTTTTGAATTCTTCGCTCATGAAGCCGCTTCCTATGACAGTGAGATAGACTAAGGTGTTAGTATAGAACAGACTGTTTAAAAAATCGCCCGCATAAGTGCGGGCGAATAGGTTTTCATTCAGAAAAATGATACATGCTGTCAAGCAAGCTCAGCAAAACACTCGCTAATGATATCAAGCCCTTGCTGTAATTGAGCATCTGGGACAGTTAAAGGAACTAAAATACGTACCACATTTCCATACAGACCGCATGAAATCAGAATCAACCCTTTATCACGCGCTTTAGCGACCACCTTAGCGGTTAGTTCGGGTTGCGGTACACCTTGTTGGTCAATGAGCTCCATAGCGACCATGGCACCTAAGCCACGCACATCCGCAATGACACTGTGCTTCTTAGCCAGTTGATTTAAGTGACTAGTTAGTTTAGTGCCCACTTCATTTGCGCGAGCTAAGAGGTTTTCTTCTTCAAATACTCGTAGTACACCCAAGGCTGCTGCGCAGGCTGTAGGGCTACCACCATAGGTGCCGCCTAAGCCACCGGGAGCAATACTGTCCATGATGTCGGCTTTACCGACAATACCTGACAGTGGGAAGCCGCCGGCAATCGATTTGGCGAAGGTGGTGATATCGGGTTCAACGCCCGTTTGTTCCATGGCAAAAAAGGTACCTGTTCGGCCAGCACCGGTTTGTACTTCGTCAGCAATAAGCAGAATACCGTGCTTATCGCACAGTTCGCGCAGTGCTTGCATAAACTCTTTAGGTGCCACATAGAAACCACCTTCACCCTGAACTGGCTCAAGAATGATGGCTGCAATGTTGCAGGCTTCTGCATCAAATTTAAAAATACGCTCAATAGAAGCGAGTGCATCCGCGGTTGTGACGCCATGCAGTTCACAGGGATACTGGGCACGGTAAACGTCACCGGGCATCAAACCCATACCGCTAGAGTAAGGAGCGATTTTACCCGTCAGAGCCAGTGTCGCCATGGTGCGGCCATGATAACCAGCACCGAAGGCAATGACACCTGTACGGCCCGTATGAGCACGAGCCACTTTGATGGCGTTTTCAACCGCTTCGGCACCTGTGGTAAACAGCGCACTCTTTTTGGGTGAGGGGCCGGTCGCCAAGGCGTTAATTTTTTCACACACCTCTACGTAAGGCTCGTAACCTAGCACCATAAAACAGGTATGAGATACTTTCTCTAACTGATCTGCTACCGCTTGTTTAACGGTAGGGTGAAGGTGACCGGTATTGAGTACAGCAATACCGCCAGCAAAGTCGATAAACTCGCGACCCTCAACATCCGTTAAGGTTGCATTGCGGGCAGATTCGATGAAATGGGGGTGTGCCAGGCCGACACCGCGGGCAACTGCCTGCGTTTTACGTTCGATCATGCCTGCATTGGTTTTACTCATGAGTCTAGTCTCCAGGTATTTATATATTGATGCAGAGATATTTCATTTCGAGATATTCTTCGATGCCGTGACGCGAACCTTCACGTCCAAGGCCAGAAGACTTCACACCACCGAAGGGGGCAACTTCGGTTGAGATGACGCCGGTGTTGATGCCGACCATGCCGTATTCCAGTGCTTCAGCGACACGCCAAACACGACCTAAATCACGCGCATAAAAATAAGCCGCAAGGCCGTATTCAGTGTCGTTGGCCATGCGAATCACATCGGCTTCATCCTCAAAGGCGAACAGCGGTGCCAAGGGGCCAAAGGTTTCTTCTTTAGCGATCAGCATATCGGGTGTCGCACCCTTGATGAGGGTCGGTTCAAAGAAGGTTCCACCCAGTTCGTGGGTTTTGCCACCAACGGTTAGTTCGGCACCTTTGCTGAGCGCGTCTTGAAGATGGGTTTGAACCTTTTTCACTGCACTGTCATCAATGAGAGGACCCGTAGTGACACCGTCTTCAAGCCCGTTACCTACTTTCAAGTTTCTTACAGCGACAGCAAATTTTTCCGCAAACGCATCGTAGACACCTTTTTGAACATAGATACGGTTAGCGCAAACACAGGTTTGTCCGGCGTTGCGATATTTAGAGATGATGGCACCTTCAACGGCTGCATCCAGATCAGCATCATCAAACACCACAAAAGGTGCATTACCACCGAGTTCCAGCGACAGCTTTTTCAAGGTCGGTGCACACTGTTGCATCAGTTTGATACCAACACCCGTAGAGCCGGTGAAGGATAGCTTACGCACCACATCGCTATTGCAGAAGGTGTTACCCACATCAATGGAGTCTTCAGCAGTTGCTGTGACGACACTTAATACACCAGCAGGAATTCCGGCTTCTTCAGCGAGCTGAACCAAGGCCAGCGCAGAAAAAGGTGTTTGTGGGGCGGGTTTTAGCACCATGGTGCAGCCTGCTGCCAATGCTGGTGCCGCTTTACGGGTTATCATGGCAGATGGAAAATTCCAAGGCGTAATGGCGGCTGTCACCCCGATGGGTTGGCGAATCACGACGATGCGCTTATCAGCTTGGTGGCCGGGAATGGTCTCACCATAAACGCGCTTAGCTTCTTCTGCAAACCACTCAACAAAAGATGCCGCATAGGCGATTTCACCTTTTGCTTCAGCAAGGGGTTTACCTTGCTCTAGCGTCATCAAACGACCTAAATCGTCTTGATGATGCATCATTAAATCAAACCAGCGGCGCAGGATCACAGCTCTTTCTTTGGCTGTTTTAGCACGCCAGGCGGGTAGTGCAGCTTCAGCCGCATCTATCGCGCGTTGTGTCTCCGCTGCACCCATGCTGGGGACTTCACCCAGTTTTTCGCCGGTAGCTGGGTTATGAATGCTGTAGCATTTTTTGCTGTCAGCATCGACCCATTGACCGTTGATATAGGCTTGCTGTCGAAACAGCTGCTTAGCTTGTAGCATGTTTATCTCCAATAATCTGCACGACTGGGGGCATGTAAATCCATTCGTGTATCTCTGGTTTATCTATGTGTGCTGAGTTTTTCACTTCGACGACGAAGT
>SLCQ01000140.1 GCA_007125745.1 Nitrincola sp. | reverse complement strand
ACTTTGTAACGTCAGTGAGTCTGCCAACTCACTGACTGAAAGCGCCAGCCTATCCCAGTTTTCTGGATCAAATTGGTCTATCTGACGCTCTGCAGTTTTTGTCAAAGCGACTAAAGATCGCACTAATTCGTCAAGCTGTTGCCGCATTGAGTCATCACTTAATGCACTCAGATGTTGACTTAATTCAGATAAATTATCTGATAATACATTGAATCGATTGAGCGTCTCGTTTAAGGCTTCTGATATCTGTAATAACCGTGATTGTGTACTGCGAATCACTGCAGGGGATGCAGGTGAGGTTTCTAACTTTGGTGAAGCTGAGTCTCCACTCTCAATTTCCACAAACAATAACCCTGTTATCCCTTGATTTTGCAGACTTGCAACGGAGCTTTCACGAATTGGAACACTAGGGTCAATACGCAGACCGAGCTTAACTCGCCCCTCTTGCTCCTGATCTAGCTGAATACTTTCCACGACACCCACTGGCACACCTAAAAAGCGAACAGTTGCACGTTCATTTAACCCTGCAACCGATTCATTAAAATACGTAACATAAGGCAACCATTGTGTTTGTCTATCATCTCGTGTCATCAGGGCTAACATGGCTAAGCCAACACCCACCAGTACAATGACAAATGCGCCTACTAGCGTATAGTTAATCCTTGGATTCATTAAATTAGCTCCTGTCGAATCGCTCTTTTTGCACGCTCATTAGCGAAATATGCCTGAATTACAGGATGTTTATCCTTGACCATTTGTTCAATCGGTTGCTTCACCAAGACCTTACGTTCACCCAAAAAAGCCACCTGATCAGTCACTGTCCAGATTGAGTCCAGATCGTGTGTCACTAATATTAAGGTTAGATTCAATGCTGCATGTAATTCTAATAGCATATCATCAAACGCTGCCGCACCGGCAGGATCCAAACCGGCTGTTGGCTCATCAAGCAAGAGCAATGGTGGGTCGAGTGCGAGCGCTCTAGCCACGGCTGCACGTTTTAGCATTCCGCCGCTCAGCGATTGAGGGTAAAGATGTGCTGAGTGTTCAGGTAAACCCGTTAATCTTAGCTTTAGCATCGCCAAGTCTTTTAACAAAGCCCCCTTGATACGGCGATGCTCGCGAATAGGCAACATAATATTTTCCAGAACCGTCAAGCTGGAAAACAGCGCTCCTTGCTGAAACATCATACCGATTTTTTGCCGTTGCGCGAGAAGCCCTTGACCACTCATTTTAGTAATGGATTCGCCAAACAACTCTATTTCACCTGAGTCCGCTTCACGAAGCATCGCTATTTCTGAGAGGAGTACCGACTTTCCAGTACCACTTCCTCCGACAAGGGCAACTCTTTCCCCTTCGAGGATTTGCAAATCGAGGTTTTCATGCACACTGTTGCTACCAAAACGGGTAGAAATGTTTTTCAACTCCACAATAACAGGGCGTTTAGTCATCATCACCATCCCAGTTGTGCAAACAAAATGGAAAATAGTGCATCCACAATAATCACCAAAAAGATACTTTGCACCACACTTCGAGTTGTTCGGTGACCGACAGCTTCAGCGCCTCCCTTTGCAAGCATGCCCTGCATACACCCGACATTTACAATGAGGAACGCAAATACTGGCGCTTTAATTAAACCTACCCAAAAATGGATCGGATCAACAACCGACGCAAAACGATGAATAAATTCAACGGGGCTTAAATCAAGTTGCATCATCGCAACCACCATGCCCCCACCAATACCTGTAACCATTGACAGTATGGTCAGCAATGGCATCACCAGCATCAGACCTAACAATTTTGGTAATACTAGCCATGCAAATGGGTCCTGTCCTAGGCTTTTTAAAGCCAAAACTTCTTGATTCATTTGCATTGTCGCAAGTTGGGCCGCAAAAGCAGAGCCAGACCGGCCAGCGACAATGATGGCACAGATCAAAGGGGCTAACTCCCTCAACATAATTAAAGAGATTAACTCCACTACAAAGATGTTTGCACCATAAGTGGCAAGTTGCAGTCCTCCCTGAAAAGCAATCACAGCACCCAATAGAAAAGCTAACAACGCAATAATCGGAACAGCATTCAGACCATCACGTTGCAATACGTCCAGCAACATTTTAATTTTTAATTGCCGAGGGTGTCGCAATAAACTGACGATCAAGGCCGTCAGCTGACCGGCAAAATCCAATAGTTCACGACCGTGGCGAAACACTCTAAAAACCTGCTGACCCAATGCCGCCAACAGGTTTACGCTTGCATGCTCTTCTGGAACAGGGTCCGTTTTAGTTCGAACCAACTCGAGTAGCCCTCGTTGCTCTGTCGTGAGCCCAGGTGGCCAAGTATTGGGTGAGTTACCTATGATATCTAAGAGCACTCTCGCTCCATTAGTATCCAGTGCGTCAATCGCAACAGAGACAACCTGTTGCGTCTGTGTACGCGCTAATTTCTGTAATTCTTTTAAGTAGATTGTTGTCCACTCGCCTACTAACTCCAACCCTCCAGTAGCATCCATCATTTTCGGCGGGTGTTTTTCTATTTTCATGATCCATGACTCCACAGTAGTGAAGGTATCTTAACAGATGCCAATAGAACAGCGAATCATAAAACAGGGCTTGTCTCTTTATGAAGCTTTGAGATAATGAGTCTACTCACCCCCTCATGGAGATCTTATATGTTCACTATGCTGTCTTTCCGCCTGCACTCAACTCTGCGCGTAATGGCTGCTATGTTGGTACTTATCATCAGTACTCACACTCAGGCTCAATTGCCGGATAGCTTACGAGAGATCATTCAGTCTCAATCACTTCCCCAGGACTCCATGGGAATTTGGGTACAAAGCACAGACAGTGAAACGCCAATGGTATCTCACAATGCAGATAGGCTATTTAACCCTGCATCGACGATTAAAGTGGCAACAACTCTAGCGGCACTGATCGAGCTAGGTCCAAACTACACTTGGCCTACCAGTATTCGTTCAACAGCACCTGTCGAAAATGGCATTCTACGGGGTGATTTAATCATCAGGGGCACTGGAGATCCTGGCATGGTAAGTGAGGAGCATTGGCGCATGCTTCGAGATCTTCAACGCATGACAGGGTTAAAACGAATAGAAGGCGATGTTATTTTAGATGCAGGTTATTTTATGCTTCCACCAGAAGACCCTGGTGCTTTTGATGGCCAGCCTTACCGCGCCTACAACCAATTAGCTTACGCATTACATGTTAATTCTAATGCCATACGATTTCATATTATCCCTGAGGGTAACACCCTTCGCATTGAAGCAGAGCCACCGTTACCTGGGTTGAAAATTAACAATCGTCTTACTCGTGGTAGCGGTAGTTGTGACGCATGGCAAAGAGGTATTCGTTATGAAGTGGGTAATAATGAAGTGACCTTCAGCGGCTCTTACCCAGCAAACTGTGGAAATTATGAGCTACTGCGCACTGCTGTCGCACCCGATGTTAATGCGGCTGAACTCTTCAAACTTCATTGGGCTCAATGGGGAGGTGAACTGACGGGTTCAGTGCTTAGCCATCAAGGTCAACCGCTTAACCACAGCCATACACTGATGGTGCATCGCTCACGTCCTTTAGGTGACTTGATTAAAGTCGTCAACAAGTGGAGCCATAATGTCATGACTCGACACATGGCATTGACCCTTGGTGCAGAAAAGATGGGAGCACCTGCCACCATTGAGAAGACACGTGTTTCACTCATTGACGTGTTAAGTGATGCAGGTGTCAACACAGAAGGCATGTTCATTGACAACGGTTCTGGATTAAGTCGCGTGGCACGCATTACCCCCAATCAACTGGGTCAAATTCTTCAAGTTGGATGGGATAGCCCAAGAAGACCGGAGCTTGTTGCTTCCCTATCTATTGCGGGTATTGATGGAACCACTCGCCGTCAATACCGCAATAGTCCCGCCGCAGGAAGAATGCATTTAAAAACAGGATTATTGAATCAAGTGTCTGCGATCACCGGTTATGTCAGAAATCGGTGTAATGAAGATGTGATGGTGGTATTGTTGATCAACCATCCTGAAGCACATTTAGGACATGGAACACGTATGCAACAAGCGCTCATGGACTGGGTATATAACACAGGTTCATGCTCATATTGAGCTGAATCCACTAACCTGGAACATTCGTCACAATGCATAAAAGCGATTGCGTTCAATTTTTGGTTTATTTATGTCTCATCCTGAGCCCTATCCATTTCGCTAAAGCATCAAATCTTTATGTGGATGAGCAAGCCTTTTTATTTGATATTCCAACAGTCACTTCGGCCACGCGATTAACTCAACACTTAAGAGATGCTCCGGTTTCTATGACCGTGATTGACCGCAATAGCATTCAGGCATCAGGAGCACAAACAATACCTGATTTGTTGCGTTTGGTACCCGGGTTCCAGGTTGCACATGTGAATACTAACAAGTACGCCGTCACCTATCATGGTCACAGTGACGATTTTCCTAAGCGACTTGAGGTGATGGTTGATGGCCGATCCGTCTACATGCCTTTGATTTCATCACCTGATTGGACATCCCTAGGCGTTCATCTAGATGATATTGAAAAAATAGAAGTCATTCGAGGGTCAAATACGGCGACTCATGGTTCAAATGCATTTCTAGGCGCGATCAATATCATTACACGCCACCCCGCTTCAGTCCCTAGAGCCAGTGGCTCATTCACTCTGGGTTCATTGAATACTACGAACTCACAGCTTAGATTTTCAGGAATGACTCCTCAGGGGCATTATCGACTCTCTTATGGGCATGAACAAAATAGCGGTAGTCGACAGTTTTCTGATGGCGCTCGACGCAATTATCTCAACTTCAGTGGAAGCTATGCTCCTACGGATGACGATCAGATAGAGATCAGATTAGGCATAGACCGTGGCTACACAACGATTGGCTCCCTTAAAACACCCAATTCAGTAGATAACATTGTGACCAAAGAAAGGGATTATCGCTCCAACTTTCAACATATCGTGTGGAACCACACTTTAACCAACCAACTCTCAATAGAATTGAGTGGATATAGAAACGCACTCAGACTGGCAGAGCAAACCACTTCACTCGGCGATCTGCTTCGCCTTAATAGCCTAGACCTTTACCAGTTATGGAAGAGTGACCCCACCATTTTTAATCAATGTTCACAACAACCAATTCTGGACCCAGTCATTTGTCAGGTGATCAACCTTCAGGCTAACTCTTTATCCAGCACTCCCAATTTTAGACTCCATGATGAAAACGGATCGACTCGTCAAGAAGATATACAACTTTCAACCATTCTGAACCAAGAAAACCTGTCTAGTGTGATCGGTATGGGCTATCGACGGGATATAGGTAAAGGAAGGACCTTGTTCGATGCCGGTGATGTTCGATCAAATCGATATCGACTGTTCTTAAGTACCGTATACTCTCCTTCACCCTTTTACACACTAAACCTCGGAGTTTTGCATGAAGTTGAAGAGTCTAGAGCTAAGGCGAACTCTTTTCGCACAGCGCTAAACCTCCACCCAAACAATGACCTAACCTTCAGGCTTGGGTACAGCCACAGCGAACGACTTCCATCTCTTTATGAATCCTACGGACAAATAACCTATTACTTGGACGGCGACCGAAACAGAATATTTAATGCCGTCAAGCGACCCAATTTGAATCTATTAACCCGGCTGTAATTTAGATATGCTTAAGCTGCATATTTTATGTGTTCATGTTTGAAGTATTTTTGCACTCGTTCAGGCCTCCGTTGAATCGTTAACATGCATGATCGAGTAACCTT
>SLCQ01000275.1 GCA_007125745.1 Nitrincola sp. | reverse complement strand
CACGCGCACCGCGAGAAACAGTAGCAATACCAACACCCAACTCCTCGGCTATTCGACGTTGGGGCTCTCCGGCTTTTAACCGCTTTAAAATTTGTAACCGTTTCGGAATTTCGCTTAACTCAGCGGGTGTTAACAGGCTTTGAAGAAGTTCCAAAAGTGCCTGAGGGTCCTTGGCATCGAGAAGCGTATCTAACAGTTCTTGAGTATAGGGATCTATTGTATTCATGTACTAGTACACTATCACATGAAGCCTAGAAGCGAAAGGCTTAATTCATTTGGCGATAGCGTTGATGAAGAATGGCAACCCTTTCGGTGTAGGCTTGGGTTTCTGCAAAAGGGGGAATGCCGCCATAGCGTTGAACAGCACCAGGGCCGGCATTGTAGGCGGCGGTTGCCAAGCGAATATCGCCATTAAAGCGCTCCAACATCCAGGAAAGGTACTTCACTCCGCCATAAATATTTTGATTGATGTCCATGGCATTACTGACACCTAGGTCGGAGGCGGTAGGGGGCATCAATTGCATTAAGCCTTGCGCTCCCTTGGGTGAAATGGCCTGTGGGTTGAAAGCAGATTCTGCATGAATGACGGCGCGAACCAATGCGGGATCCACACTAAATCGACGTGCTTCTCGTTCGATTTCGGCAGAGAAACGATCGGTAAATAGCCGTGTTGTGTGCCAATTGACCGTTGAGCGGGGGCTACAGGCATAACAGTCAAAGCGCATGACTTCATAGGCTACGCCACCACTGGGTCGTTGATCAGAAAATGTAAGGGTGCCGGATGGTGAACGGTAAGAATAGATATTTTGACTCGACACTGATCTTGAGGGTTGCGCTGACGCTGAACTCTGAGAGCTCTCTGATCTACCATTACCGACATTAGTGTATTCAACCCGTCCGTCAGGGTGCACAATTCTGCGAATGCCGGAATCGGCATAGCCGAAACTGGATAGCGTAAAGCCAACCAG
The DNA here is from genome assembly GCA_007125745.1 of Nitrincola sp. Taxonomy (GTDB): domain Bacteria; phylum Pseudomonadota; class Gammaproteobacteria; order Pseudomonadales; family Balneatricaceae; genus Nitrincola. The sequence goes on along the minus strand of SLCQ01000275.1, from coordinate 4,825 downwards.
CATTAACAGGGTTATCACAGAGGTTAAGACATTGTGCATGGCATATCCACGGTAAACGTCATGGTTCCCTATTATGACATAAGGTTTTACTACGCGTTAAGCCCTTATTGTTTGTCAGGAGGTTTATCGAGGCATGACCTTTACGCTACTCAGTGACTCTAAGGGTTCCGGTCTACCTAAATAGTATCCTTGCACATAATCCACACCAATTTGCCGAAGAATATCCAGTGTGGAGGAGTCTTCAACGAACTCTGCGATGGTTTTCAGCCCCATGATATGGCCGATATTGTTGATGGAAGCGACCATCGCTTGATCGATCGGATTATTGGTAATTTCTTGTATAAAAATCCCATCAATTTTTAAGTAATCCACGGGTAATTGTTTCAGATAGCCGAAAGAGGAAAGTCCGCTACCAAAATCATCCAATGCAAATTGGCAACCGAGTTGCTTGAGTTCATGAATAAAGCGACCTGCATTGGCAGGATCTGCGATAGCGGCAGTCTCAGTGACCTCAAAGCAGATATGTTGAGCGGGAACCTGATGCTTTTCGAGTTGTGCTCGAATCAGAGATAGACAATCTTCACGCCCTATGGACGCGCCGGATAAGTTAATGGCACAGAAAACGGGTTGCTTCTGCTGGCGGAGTTGGTCACCCATCCAAGCAAGAGTGTTTCGGATCACCCACTTGTCGATATTAGGCATGAGACCAAAACGTTCAGCGGCAGGAATAAATGCTCCCGGCGGTATCAAGTGCCCTTTATCATCAATCATACGAGCTAGAATTTCGTAATGGGATAGATCTTCATTTTCTGCTTCTAAGGCAACAATGGGCTGAACAAACAGGCGAAACATATCTCTGTCCAAGGCCTCTTGGATACGGCTGGCCCATTGGATCTGTCCCTGCCTTTCTTTGGTGTCTTGATCATCTGCCTGAAATAAATGTACACGATTCCTGCCTAAATCCTTGGCCGCATAACAGGCCGCGTCGGCATGGCTTAATACTTCATCTAAATTGCCACTTCCTTCATCAATACAAACAATGCCAATACTGACACCCACAGAGAAGATCTGACCTTCCCAAGAGAAGCGAAAAGCAGTAATGGTTTTGCGCAGTGCTTCCGCAATCTCTAGACCTTTTTCAATAGGACAGTGACTGAGTAACACGCCAAACTCATCTCCACCAAGACGTGCCAGTGTATCGCTTTGACGCAATAGGGGTTTTAGTAGATTGGAGAGTTGCTTTAACAGCGCATCACCTGCTCGATGACCACAGGTATCGTTGACGAGCTTGAATTGATCTAAATCCAAATAGCAAAGCAAGTGTGTGGCGTTGTCTTTTTGTGCTTCATGGATAAAGAGTTCAAGTCGTTTTTCAAACTCTCGACGATTAATCAGTCCTGTAAGCGTGTCATGAACCGCTTGAAAGGTAAGTTGCTCCTGCAAGCGGTTATGTTGAGTAATATCCTGTAAGGCTATTACCCAGCCCATATTCTGTCCCAAAGGATCTAGCAGTGGTGCGCAGTTTAGTTGCACTTCAAAAAAGTCATTCTGAAAGTTTTTCAGTTGGTAAAGCGTCTTAGCTTGACCGGGTTGTGCCTGTGTATTGATGGCATGGTCACACAGGGTGGCAACACTGATTGCTTGTCCTGAAGTGTTATAAAGTTTAATCAGATGATCAATGGGTAGTGAAAAAGCCTCTTCAACCGAAGTGGACAGAATAGTTGCGGCCATAGGGTTGATATACACAGTGTTTTTGTCAGCGTCACAGGTAATGACCGCTTCTGTGATCGACTCTAAGGTGACTTGTGCTAACTCTGAGTGTCGATGAAGTCGTGCCTCAATGCGCTTGCGATCTCGAATGTCACGAAGCATGGCGCTGTATTGTACACCTTCTTCTGTTGGGCTTGCGGTTGTCGTTACTTCTAAATGCAATGGGTCTCCCTGAGCATCTCGCGCAATGACTTCATACGGCCCTGGCTCTTGACTACTGGCCAGCGCGACAAAGAGTCGATTAGCTGATATTGCAGGAAACAGTTGTATATTGCTGATATGAAGTAAGGCTTCAGTTGATTGTCCGACCAGTTGGTGAGCAGGGGCATCAAACAAAACTTCAGCGCCTGGATTTGCACTGGTAATAATGCCTTGATCTGAAAAGGTGATAATGCCATCACGCATATCACGAACAATTAAGCGCGTACGGGTCACCATACGGTTAAGGTTAGCGATCACGCGGTTATACTGTTCTGCAATCTGTCCCACTTCAGTAAAGGGTTCAACAGGCACCTTCTGCTTCAGGTCACCACTGCGCTCTTGAGTTTGCATCGCAGAAAGTAGGTCACTAAGCTCTGTTTTGGCACCATGTTCGGAGACGTTGAGTCCTTGCTGTTCGGCAGCATAACTGACTCTCAGTGGAGAAAAATAATTAAGTAGTTTTAAAAACAGATAGGCGAGCGGAAAAATAAAGCTGGCGCAGGCTAAAATGCCCAGTAGTTGAATACCTAGCTGATCAATGCGCGATAATCCGGTATTGATAAGCGTTAAGTCTCCAAATAAGGCTACGGCGAGTGTGCCCCATATGCCTGCGGCTAAATGCACAGGGACTGCCGAAATAGCATCATCTAGCTCAAATTTGTGCATAAGTTTTTCAGCCAAAAACATTGCAATTGCACCTATTGCACCGATCATGGCTGCTTGAGGGGTGGAAACTACGTGACAACCCGCTGTGATAGCAACTAACCCTGCCAGTGTTCCATTGACGGTCAGGCCCGTTGTTTGGCTATTGTCTTTTTCCAGTTGCGAAAGTAGCATTCCAAGCAAACCTCCCGCTGCTGCCGCAATTATGGTATTTACAATAATGCCCGCAATAGCTGTCGTGAAGCCCAGAGTGCTACCACCATTGAAGCCAATCCAGCCTATCATGAAAAAAAGCATCCCTAGGATTGCCAACGGCATATTACTGCCTGGGATAGACTGCACTTGGCCATCAATAAAGCGGCCTGAGCGTGGCCCGATTATCATGATGGCTGCGAGTGCCACCCAGCCACCTAAACTGTGTACGACAGTGCTACCAGCAAAGTCGACAAAACCTAGCGATTCCAGCCAGCCGGGTGTGTCGTTAACAGCACTACTCCATGCCCAGTGACCAAACAGGGGATAGAGTAATATACTGATGAGTGCCGTGATAATGAGATAAACTTTAAAGCGACTACGTTCAGCAATGGCACCTGAAACGATGGTTGCGGCGGTTGCGCAAAACGTCAGCTGGAAGAAAAAAAAGCTAGCATGCCAAAATTCATCAGTACTGAAGTCAGCCACAAACCAGCGTGTATCAAGGCGCATTCCTTCATGCGCACCAAACATGATGCCAAAACCGATCAGCCAATACAGTAATGCGGCCACAATAAGATCAAACGCATTTTTTAATGCCACATTGATTGCGTTTTTACTTCGTGTAAGGCCTGATTCTAAGCATAAAAAACCACCTTGCATGATTAACACAAGGACGGCGCCGATTAACAGCCATAGCGCATCAAGTGCACTATTATCGGGCATAGGTGTTCTCCATTCGAGCGAAGTTTGCACTGCTATAGTGCGAGTCGCCGCACACTATGATGAAGTTAGCAATGCCTGGACTGCCTGTTTAAAACTTATGGCAGTGTCTAGGTATTTACATTGCAGGTTCTATGCCAGTAGCTGTTTGCTTGAAATGAAGAGGGTAGGTCAACTTAAATACGCCGCGCCCTAAAAGAGCGACCTTTAATTTTTCCCTGTCGGAGTTGTTCTAGTGCTTCTTTTGCGACTTGCTTATGAATAGCGACGTAACAGGCATGCTCTCCAATATCGATTTTTCCAATCATGGAAGCATCTATTCCTGCACCGCGTGTCAATGCTCCCAAAAGATCACCGGCTCGCAATTTCTCTTTTCGTCCGCCAGCAATTGCTAATGTAGTCATAGCTGCATCAGCCGGCTGCCGTTCTGGCGTTGGGCTAGGTAGGGTTGACATTTCTGTTAACGGCTGAGACTGCAAGGACTCGATTCGGCTTAGTCGATGCTGATCTTTAGGTTTACATAAACTGATAGCAACCCCTTTACGCCCAGCGCGTCCAGTTCTGCCAATTCGATGAATATAAACAGCGGGATCTTGAGGTAGGTCGGCATTGATCACTAAATCGACTGAGTCGATATCTAACCCTCGTGCAGCAACATCGGTGGCGATCAGGTAACGGCTACTACCATTACTAAAGCGAACTAACACTTGATCACGGTCACGTTGTTCCAAGTCGCCATGCAACGCTAATGATTTAAGGCCTAATTCTCGTAATGAAGACTGCATCTCTTGGCAACCCTGACGTGTGTTACAAAAAATAATACAGGCCTCCGGCGTATACTCTTGAATCACTGAGGCAACAGCGTCACCTTTGGCTAGGTGGTCAATAAACCAAACGCGTTGTTCAATGCGGTCTGCTTCATGATGAAGCGCGACACTGACGCTCACAGGGTCACATTGGTAGGTTCTACTGATTGCTTCAATCTGATCAGGGTAGGTTGCAGAAAATAAAAGCGTTTGACGGTCATCTGGGGTGGCCGCTAATAGTGTGCGAAGATCTTCTTCAAAGCCCATATCTAACATTCGATCTGCTTCATCAAGTACCACCATTTTGACCTTGTCGAGTTGCAACGTTTGCTTACGGAGGTGATCTTTTAGCCGACCAGGAGTGCCCACAACGATGTGCGCTCCATGCTCTAACGAACCGATCTGAGGGCCAATAGGCTGGCCGCCACAGAGGGTCACAATTTTTATGTTATCTAAGTAACGTGCTAACT
>SLCQ01000025.1 GCA_007125745.1 Nitrincola sp. | reverse complement strand
TTTCTAACTCAAACGCCTCGATTAGCTCAGGTATCACGGCCACCGTTTTAGCCACACTCAATGCACGCTTACCTATCTGTTCACTAAGCAGGTTCGCCTTACTCAAATTTAGATAAACACCCTGCATAGCCAGTATTACAGCTAAAAGTATTGCAATCAGAACAAGCAATTGAGCACGAATCGTTAGCAAATCAGACTCCTCAAAAGTAATACCATTTTTATTTACGATGGATCTTTTAGTAAAAGGTCAATTGCATTTTTCATCTCATCGTCATAATCAGCAGTAACCCGCAACGTTTCACCATCAGGCAACACAACCTGTAACTCAGCGGCATGAAGCATTAAGCGTTTTAGCCCTAACCTTCTCATCTGCTGGTTGCTTGTATCACTGGCATACTTGGTATCCCCGATAATTGGGAAACCCGCAAACTGGCTGTGCACTCGAATCTGATGAGTTCGCCCTGTTAAAGGAGCCGCTTCAACCAGCGTTGCAACATCGCCAAAACGCCTTAGCACCTGAAAGTCAGTAATAGAGTCCTTGCCATCAGCATGCACTCTCACTACTCGTTCTCCAGAGCGTAACTCATCACGCAACAAGGGTGCATTGATGCGCTGACGTCTATTAGGCCATTTGCCGAATACAAGGGCGTGATAAATCTTGCGTACCCGCTTTTCTCTCAGCGCTTCATGCAAATGCCGAAGCATACTGCGCTTTTTCGCGACCATAATACAACCCGAAGTATCGCGATCCAGTCGGTGAACCAGCTCCAAAAAACGTGCATCTGGGCGTATCTGGCGTAACGCTTCAATTAATCCATTATGAATACCACTACCGACGTGAACAGCTAGACCAGAAGGTTTATTGATAATAATCAGCGCATCGGATTCATACAGAATAGCTTCATCTAAATGCACGGCTAAGCGCTTTCCCACCGGAGCTGGGTCATTTTGCTCAGGCACCCGCACAGGTGGAATACGCACCTCATCACCTGTTACCAGTTTATAGTCAGGCTTAATACGTTTTTTATTTACCCGAATTTCACCTTTTCTGAGAATACGATAGATCAATGTTTTCGGAATTCCTTTCAACTCGGTACGTAAGAAGTTGTCGATTCGTTGCCCTTCTCGATCGGATGCAACGGTGACAAATCTAACACTGGGTCGATTTTCGTTTATCTGCTGTTTTTTTGTTTGAGACATATACTGAATGAGTCCGAATAATTGATGCAATCTGGCTTTACTGTTATATTCTACCGTTGCTACTAGCTGTTGGCTTTAGCTATTTTAAAATCCATTTTTAAATTTAGGTTGGATTCGGTGTTTTTTGAACTTTACACACCTCATCAACCGCAAGGTTAGTAGCCTTAAACAGATTTCAGTAGAAATTTACTAACAGAATTTTAAGTAACGCTTTCACCACCTTTGCATTAGCGAGGGTCCGGTTGGAGGTGGAGACGTACGTTAACCCAGAAACTACCTAACCGTAGACACAAGGCATACAGAATAACCACATTGGTTAACGTTTCCTCCACCGTTGATATGTCGTGCAGACCCTGTCTGCAAAGAATTGCTATCGCCAGTTGCGATAGCCTATCACAAAGACTGGGCATCAAGTTCACCCGATACGCTTTGGCACGGGGTGCAATGCGTTACACTTTTGAGAACGCATAACAACATGAAAAGAATGCTAATTAACGCAACTCAGTCTGAAGAGGTGCGTGTCGCGCTTGTGGATGGACAACGTCTATATGACCTAGACATGGAGTCTGACAGTCGAGAACAGAAAAAAGCCAATATCTATAAAGGTCGCATCACTCGTGTAGAGCCAAGCCTTGAAGCGGCATTTGTCGATTATGGAGCAGAACGTCACGGTTTCCTGCCTTTAAAAGAGATCTCTCGAGAATACTTTCACAAATCTCCCGAACGTGGTCAGCGTCCGAGTATTCGAGAAGTTATTAAAGAAGGTACAGAAGTCTTTGTTCAAGTGGACAAAGAAGAACGCGGTAACAAGGGTGCCGCACTGACCACCTTTATTAGCCTTGCAGGCCGTTACCTAGTCCTGATGCCTAACAATCCTCGTGCAGGTGGCATCTCTAGACGTATTGAAGGCGATGACAGAGCACAACTCAAAGAAGCACTCGCTGGCGTCAAAGTTCCTGATAATATGGGTGTTATTATTCGTACAGCCGGCATAGGGCGTACCAGTGAAGAACTCCAGTGGGACTTAGACTACCTGACCACGCTTTGGGACGCGATTATTGACGTTAATAATCGACCTGCCCCCTTCCTTGTGTATCAAGAAAGCGGCGTTGTTATTCGAGCGATACGCGACTATCTTCGTGCGGATATTGGTGAAGTCTTAATTGACAGCCCAGACGTCTATGAGCAAGCACTGCAATTTATCCGTCAGGTCATTCCTTCTTTTGAAAGTCGAGTGAAACTCTACAAAGAAGAAACACCATTATTCAATCGCTTTCAGATCGAAACGCAAATAGAAACAGCCTTTGAACGAGAAGTAAATCTTCCTTCAGGTGGCTCCATCGTTATCGACCCAACCGAAGCATTGGTATCAATCGATATCAACTCAGCACGCGCTACCCGTGGTGGTGATATAGAAGAGACCGCACTCAACACCAACCTTGAAGCGGCCGATGAAATTGCGCGCCAACTAAGATTACGAGATATTGGCGGCTTAATCGTTATCGATTTTATCGATATGACACCGATCAAAAATCAGCGTGAAGTGGAAAATCGTTTACGTGACGCTCTAAAAATTGATCGCGCCCGAGTTCAGATGGGAAGAATCTCGCGCTTTGGTTTGCTAGAGATGTCACGCCAACGCCTGCGCCCATCACTCAGTGAAACGCGAGGATCTGTCTGCCCCCGCTGTAACGGTACAGGTGTTATTCGTGACACTGGCTCTTTAGCGCTTTCAATCATGCGCTTGATTGAGGAAGAGTCAGCTAAAGACCGTACTGCTCAGATTCGTGCGATTCTGCCAGTCAGTGTTGCCACCTTCTTGCTCAATGAAAAACGTGCTGAAGTCCATGCCATCGAACAGCGTCATGACGTTCAAGTTGTCATTGTGCCTAATCCAAACATGGAAACTCCGCATTACGAAGTTGTTCGTTTACGTGATGATCATACCGTCAGTACGACTGATAACCTTAGCTATACGATTAAACCTGAAGCCAATCCCGCGCCGGTCGAAAACAATGCGCGCAAACCGTCAAAACGCGAAGAGGCGGCTGTCAAAAGCATTACTCCACCCGAACGAAAAGCGCCGTCATCAAATGAGTCGGTCACTAAAACCGCCAATGCCAATGTCGACACCACTAGCGCAACAGCAATGACAAGTGGAACTTCTTTTGCCACTCGTATGATTGCAACCCTAAAAACGCTTTTTGCCCCCCCTGTTGCAGACACAACTCAGACCAAATCTCAACAAACTGAGAGTAAAAACGAAACAACAGCTCAGGATAGTCGACGTCAAAACAATCGTACATCCAATAACAAGCGTCAGCGCAAACCTCGCGATAATGATAAGCGCAACAATAAAGAGCGTAATCGTGACGAAGAAGTGATTACGATTGAGCCAGAGCAAAACTTACCACCGATTGGTGACAAAGCCACTGCTGAAGAGCAGAATAATCGCCCGCGCCGTCGTCGTCGTAATAATGATAAGCGCCGTCAAAATCGCACTGATCAAACGACATCAGACAACCAAGAGTTGGATTTAGACCTAGAACAGTCTTCAGATAAAGAGAGTGAATCTGAAAAGCCATCCAGCCGAAGCCGTCAACGTGGCCGTCGTCGTCGTGGTAGCGAACGTCAAGCTCAAAGAACAATCGCAACTACTGAGGAAAAAACCCAGGATTCTTCTACCGATGTCGCAGACCAGCCAGCTATAGCTGAACATCAAGCCGACATTTTTGAGTCAATGGATACGGATACTTCACAGGCGACCAAACCAACTGAGCTTGACGCCTCTTCAGAAGAGCCAAACCAGGTTAAGCCTGAAGATTCCACAGAAGAGCAAGCGACCGAAATGAAGATCGAATCAACCTCACCCGTGGAGACGACTGCACCAGAAGAAGAACTTGCTTCAAATGAGGAAGCATCCGTTTCGGTTACTGCTGATTCAGTTACTTCAGATCAAGTTAAGCCGAGTGAAACAATAGTTTCTGAAACGACGCCTGCGCCTGATACTGACACTTCACGTGAAGCAGAAGCAGAAGCAGAAGCAGAAGCAGAAGCAGAAGCAGAAGCATCATCAGTAGTAGAAACACCTTCAGAAGTGAAAGCAACTCCTGAAGAAGCCACTCAGCTTGATGTTACATCAGAAACAGCCTCTGACACTCAAAACACAGACGTTACTGATGCTCCTGAAGAAGTTATATCAAATGACCAATCAGATCAGACAGTTGATGTTGAGCAAAGCTCGACACCAAGAAGACGCTCTCGCCGTGCGCCGAACGACCCCCGCTTAAAGCGAGAGCAGGCAAAGATTGAGCAGGAAAAACAGCCTCAAGAGCAACAACAAATTGATATTCTTGAGTCACACTCTGAAAGTGATTCAGCTGAAAGCAAATAATGTTGTAATGGATAAGGGCGAGTTAAACTCGCCCTTTTTTATAACGCGAAGAAAATGTTTATTCTGATAAGATGAGAGCTGGATAGTATCTAGGCTCCACCTCCAATGCGACGCCAAACCTTTCTAAGACTGATCTGTATATTTGTCCTGCTAATGCTTCAATTTGCGCCCTGTTGCCCTGCCCATAATTAACCAGCACTAACGCTTGTTTGTCATAGACTCCTACAGATTTAGAACGATAACCTTTAAATCCACAAGCCTCAATGAGCCAACCCGCTGCCAATTTGTACTTGTCAGCTTCAACAAAACCGACAAGGTTTGGGTAGCTCTCCATAAGTTGCGCATAAGTCGAAGGATCAACATAGGGATTTTTGAAAAAGCTACCCACATTTCCCAGATGATTGGGATCAGGTAATTTAGCTTGACGGATAGCACACACCGCTTCAAAAACATGTTTGGGTGTTATTGTGACGCCTTGTGCAAGCATCTCACACTGCTCTTTGAGCGCCAAATAATCTAACTGAGGTGTTGGATTACGCGTCAATGCAAAAGTGACACTTAAGATAATATAACGGCCTGGATCTAACGATTTAAATAAGCTATCTCGATAGCCAAACTGGCACTGATCTTTTGTTAAGTGATGAAGACTATTGGAATGTATGTCGAGGACTTCAACTGAAACAACTCTGTCTTGTAGTTCAACACCATAAGCACCTATATTTTGTATGGGAGCCGCTCCCACTGTTCCAGGTATCAAGGCTAAGTTTTCCAAGCCATAAAACCCTTGATTAACCGCATATTCAACTGTTTCATGCCAAGCTTCTCCAGCACTCACTTTTAAAAGCACTTCGTCTTGCGCTACTTTGAGTAGCTGTTTACCACGAAGCCTCATATGAGCAACAATGCCTGGCACTTCATCGTCTAAGATCAGGTTACTACCACCACCCAGCACCAGCAATGGATCAGTACTGTGATGCTGATGGTCTACCAGTTGCTGAAGCAAGTCTACGGATTCAATTTTAATATAGCGTTCGGCAATAGAATAAAAACCAAAGGTATTTAACTGCGTTAGCTCCACCCTTTCTTGAAACGGCAACATTAAGGAGAGGTTCCTTGTAAAAGCCAGTTTTTAACACGTTCTAAATCTTCAGGCGTATCAACACCTGCTGGTGGTGCCTCATCAGCAGTCGCTACATGAATTCTG
>SLCQ01000160.1 GCA_007125745.1 Nitrincola sp. | reverse complement strand
GCTACCTTCTGTTTGGCAGATCAAGAAGTCCTCTGCCATCAGTTTAATGACACGATCTGTGGCATCTTTTATGGCTTGCCTGAGTGCAGGCGACGCATTACCGATTTCGCCAGATAAGTTGGCGATCAGGCAACCGACATTTTCATTGCAACTGTCGAGTTCTTCAATCATTTGCTCGATAGCTTTGCGTAACTTTACAAAGTGACTACCTTCGAACTGCGCAAATTCATGGTTCCAGCGATCAATTTCAAGTGCCTGATAAAATTCAATGACAGCCACAGCATAAGCTTCTTTACTATCAAAAAAATTGTAAAACGAACCTTTTGATACCTGGCAAGCATCCAAAATAGTGGTCAATCCGGTGCCGTGGTATCCATGCTGATGAAAAAGCTCTATCCCTTTTTCGAGAAGCTTTTCACGGCTGTGCGTGAGGGGTCTACCTTTCGTCATATTCTAAACCGAGTGTTCTAAAAGGTAGGTATGATATATTGACTGACCGGTCAGTTCAATATTCGGTCGAAAAAATTTAGGTGTTTAGAATCGGGTTGGAGTAATTATGAGGCGCTTTTGGCGTCTTTTAGGCGTTGGTCAATGGTTAACATCAACTCTTCACCACTGCCTTTCACTTCTGAAAGCATCGCCATCGCCAAATTGATATCAAACTCTGGTGTCTTTTCCTGCATCTGTTTGATGATGCGCTTCAGGCGCTTTTCTACTGGTGGTGGTGTATGGGTAATGGGCATGAGTAATAAAAACTCATCACCTGCGTAACGGAATACCTGGTCGCGTCGACGACACATGTTGAGTAATTCATCTGCGAACTGGTGAATGAGTTGATCACCGACCAGTTGTCCGTAGCGGTCATTAATACTGGCAAGCGCATTGATGTCCACTAATGCGATTAAAAAGTCTTTAGCATCTTCTTGAAACATCTGTACTGCATGTTTAAGGGCTAAATCAAATGTCTTCGGGCCGGGTAGGCCGGTCAGTAGGTCCAGGGGTTCATGGGAAGGTTCGTACTCTTTTTGTTGTGCAGCCTGATGACACAGTAGCCAGGCGCTCAGCGTGTCAGCGGTTAGGCTGAGTATCCATTCAGTTAAATTGACATCAACTCCATCGGGCTCTCCCCATACACATAAATGCCCAACACCCGGTTGTTCAGGAAGATCAAGGCGATGACCTAGCCACAAGGATGAGGGGGTATCGGCTAGTAGTTCATCTAACGGAAACTCTCTACAAAGGCTCTTTTGGTGCAAAAGAGGCTCCTCACCTTCATAGAAAGCTTGGGCAATATTTCCAGCTAGAGGAAGGTTGGTTGGTGGTTGCATCTCGCCGTTTTTCCAGTAGCCTAAGGCTTCTAGCGAGCGCTTTTGAGAGCGTTTTGCAACCAGGCAATGCTTCCATCCCAGTAATGGCCCCAGAATGCGGGCAGTATTTTGAAAAGGATCACCTCCCTGTTGGAGCTCAGGAAGCAGTTTCAATAGCAAGGTACGTTGTATGCTATTTCGATCCACCACCAGTCCTAGCACACTCGTATGTTTGCCTTTATTGAGTCGTTGAAAACGATAGCCTTCAAGTTCTAACCACTCTTCACTTTCTTTGACAGCCCATCCCAATACAGCATGTCGGATCGCTTCAGGAAGCTCACGAAAACGAGCATTAGACCATTCATGAGCCTGATCTTTGATGAGAAGCATCGGCGTATCCGCAGAATCAAATAAGGCAGGAATAATTTTCGTTTTCATACTAAAAGTCCAGAAAGTAAAAGGGCGCCTATATGCGCCCTTATGGTTTAACTTAACGCTTTTTTGATCCGGCCAATGGCATCCTCTAGCACATCCATGCTGGTTGCGAAAGATAGGCGTAAGTTACCGGGCGTACCGAATGCTGAACCAGGGACTAAAGCCACGCCAGCTTCAAGGAGCAGAAATTCAGCCAGTGCAATATCGTCAGCGAACTCGGGGCGTGTGTCGATCAGCTGTTGAAAGCTTGGAAAAGCGTAAAAGGTTCCATCGGCAGGAATACATTCAACACCATCAATTTCATTCAGTGACCTAACAACAAAGTCGTGACGCTCTTTGAATGCTTTGACCATTTCTGCTACGCAACTCTGATCACCATTTAGAGCTGCTTCAGCAGCAACTTGCGCGATTGAGTTGGGGTTTGATGTGCTTTGCGACTGAATTTTTTTCATCGCGCCAATGAGCTTAGCGGGGCCCGCTGCATAACCGATACGCCAGCCCGTCATAGAGTAAGCTTTGGAGACACCATTCAACACAATCGTTTGGTCGTATAGCTCTGGGCAAGCATTTAGAATATTGCAGAAAGGCTGATCACCAAACAGAATATGTTCATACATATCATCGGTGGCAATAATGATGTCCGGGTAAGGTTTCAAAACCTCGCCCAATGCTTTAAGTTCTTCTAATGTATAAGCAACACCAGATGGATTAGAGGGGCTGTTCAGTACAACGACCCGGGTACGTTCATTAATGGCGGCTTCCAGTTGCTCTGGCGTGATCTTGAATCGGTTGTCCTGAGTTGTTTCAAGGATGACTGGTTGAGCGTCAGCCACTAGTACCATATCAGGGTAGGATACCCAGTAGGGTGCTGGAATGATAACTTCATCGCCTTCATTCAGTAACGCTAGCGCCATGTTAAAAAAGCTTTGTTTACCACCACTGGAAACTAAAATTTGATTGGCTTCGTAATCTAAGCCGTTATCTCGCTTGAATTTCGCTATAATGGCTTTTTTAAGACTTGGGGTACCATCTACCGCGGTATATTTAGTGAAACCTTGGTTGATGGCTTCAATCGCCGCTGTTTTGATGTGTTCGGGTGTATCAAAATCCGGTTCACCTGCGCCAAGTCCAATAATGTTTTTCCCTGAAGCGCGCAGTTCAGCGGCACGATTGGTGACGGCAAGGGTAGGTGATGGTTTGATGCTATTAACGCGATCGGAAAGCTGTAAGTCCAAGCGAATAACCCTCATGGTTGTCTGGTGAAAAATATACCTAAAGCATACAGTATTGTTGAATGTCTCTAAATCCCCGTAAGGTCAAAAATGATGAAAATTTCTAGGAGTTTTGTGTGAAGCAGCGGTTTAAGGTGCATTCTAATTTTCAACCCGCTGGTGACCAGCCTGAAGCCATTCGTCAATTGGTTGATGGGATTGAATCGGGCTTGGCAGCGCAGACCTTATTAGGGGTAACGGGGTCAGGAAAAACCTTTACGATTGCCAATGTTATTGCACAGATACAGCGTCCTACGATCATTATGGCGCACAACAAAACCTTGGCTGCTCAACTTTACGGGGAGTTTCGAGAGTTTTTTCCTGACAACTCGGTCGAGTATTTTGTCTCCTATTATGATTATTACCAACCCGAAGCCTATGTTCCATCATCCGATACGTTTATCGAGAAGGATGCTTCCATTAATGATCATATTGAACAGATGAGACTGTCAGCAACTAAGGCCTTGCTTGAGCGCGATGATGCCATCATCGTTGCTACCGTATCGGCAATCTATGGCTTGGGCGATCCCGAGTCTTATTTATCGATGATGCTTCACTTAGATAGAGGCGATGAGATTGATCAACGAACATTGCTGAGACGCTTGGCTGAATTGCAATACACACGAAACGATGTAGAACTACACCGTGGTAATTATCGTGTTCGTGGTGATGTCATTGATGTGTTTCCAGCAGAATCTGAAAAAGAAGCGATCCGTATTGAACTCTTTGATGAAGAGGTTGAGCAGATTAGTTACTTTGACCCCTTAACAGGTGAAGTATTCAGGCGTGTACCGCGTGCAACCATTTATCCCAAAACCCATTATGTAACACCACGCGACACGCTCGTAGAGGCAACTCAAAAGATTAAAGAAGAACTGATCGAGCGACTGGCACAACTGAAAGAGAATAATAAGCTTGTTGAGGCACAACGACTGGAGCAACGTACTCTTTATGATATCGAGATGATTCTGGAGCTGGGCTATTGCTCAGGAATCGAAAATTATTCACGTTACTTATCGGGCCGTGACACGGGCATGGCACCACCAACCCTGTTTGACTACCTACCCGACAATGCTTTGTTGGTCATCGATGAGTCGCATGTGACTGTGCCACAGATTGGTGCCATGTATCGAGGTGACCGTTCTCGCAAAGAAACCCTAGTTGAGTATGGTTTTCGACTTCCCTCTGCGCTGGATAACCGACCTATGAAGTTTGAGGAATGGGAGTCAGCTGCACCACAAATGATTTTTGTGTCAGCAACACCCAGCAAATACGAAGCCGCGAATGCTCAGCAAGTGATTGAGCAAGTGGTTAGACCCACAGGCTTGATTGACCCTGTCATAGAGGTTCGACCAGCGTCAACACAGGTTGACGATCTGTTAAGTGAAATTAATCAAGTTGCCGCACGAGGTGAGCGTGTTGTGGTAACCGTCTTAACAAAACGTATGGCGGAGGATTTAACGGAGTATTTGGCCGAACATGGCGTCAAAGTTCGCTATCTCCACTCGGATATTGACACGGTTGAGCGTGTTGAGATTATTCGTGATTTACGTATAGGAGCATTTGATGTTTTGGTAGGCATTAACCTGCTTCGCGAGGGTATTGATATGCCCGAAGTTTCTTTAGTGACCATTCTAGATGCAGATAAGGAAGGCTTCCTTCGCTCTGAAACATCGATGATTCAGACCATTGGTCGTGCGGCAAGAAATGTGAGTGGCAGAGCTATCTTGTATGCTGATCGGATAACTGGATCTATGCAACGTGCAATAGATGAAACAGAACGTCGCCGACATAAACAGATTGCCCATAACGAAGCGCATGGCATCACACCGAAAGGGATTTTTAAGTCAGTGGCTGATATCATGGAAGGTGCGCAGGCGCCCGGATCTAAAAAAGCATTACGTGGAACCCGTAAAGTAGCTGAAACGGAAGCGAGTTACCATGTTGATGAAGCGTTACTATCACCGCAGGAGCTAGCCAAAGCCTTATCACGCTTGGAAGATCAAATGTATGAAGCTGCGCGCAATTTGGAGTTTGAGAAAGCCGCTCGTTATCGTGACGAACTTGAGCGGTTAAAGCATAGTGCACTACCTCTGTGAAATATCGGGTTTTGTGAATAGTTGGGAATAAACAGTGACTTTTAGATTTCGTCATTCGACTAGTGTTACGGAAGGGATTCGGCTTGTTAAAGGGCCTAAAATCATTAATTTATCGGACCTCTCACGCGCTAAAGCCTGGTCGGATCATGACCAAAATAACTGGGCGCCTCTAACCCAACCAAGCTCTGGGCTTCAGTATTTTTCTCGATTTAGTCATTCCAAAGCACATCAACATCGTGCATTTGTATTGCGAGAGCAACAAAAATGGCATGCTAAAGGCTATGATTTATCCTTTACCTTAAGTGATAAAACCGACGTAAAATTAACCACATTAACGCCCCTTATTACAGAAGATGGGGATCTACAGCTTCGTACGGAAGCAGGTACGCTCCTGTCTGATGAAGACATTGCACGATTATGGGTTGAATTGCCTCAATACATGCGCGCTTTACTGGAAGAGCAAGTTGCATTGTTGAATGGGCCGCTTTATTACTATCCAGATATGCATCTTGAATCACCCCAGTTACCTCAAGATCTGCCTGCTTACATTCCATCAGACTTTAATGAAGAGCCTCCAAAACGACCTGATGCGCTGGACCTGCCACCAGAGCCAGCTTATCCGCAACCACCAGCAATTAAACTTTGGCATCGGCTAATACCGGGCCGTCAACAACAAATGGCGAGAGCGC
>SLCQ01000039.1 GCA_007125745.1 Nitrincola sp. | reverse complement strand
TTTCTATCCCGTCCATACCCGGCATCGTAATATCAAGGCAGATCACATCCGGTTTATAAAACCTGTTAAGTTCAATCGCTTTAGCTCCATTTGCCGCTTCTGCAATCACCTGATAGCCCGAACGACTTAATAATGACCGCAGAATACTTCGCATCGGCATTTGATCATCAACGATCATAACGCTTATCGAACTCATAACAACACAACCTGACTAAGCAACTTACTCTTCATCAGCCGCTGGGTTAAAAATAGCAAAACGATTTTTACCCAATCGTTTTGCCTGATACATGGCATGGTCAGCATGTCTCATCAACTGATCGGCCGCTTCATCACGATTGGGGTAATAGACAACACCCATACTGGCTGAAACGTGTAATGTTTCATGATCAATGATAAAGGGCGAGGCAACCGCAACTAAAATTCGTTCAAGTATGGCTGAAGAAGCGTCACTAGAGTCTAATTCCGAAAGGACCAAAACAAACTCATCACCACCTATTCTGGCCAAGGTATCAGTTTCTCGTAACAACATTTGAATACGGCTGGCGACAGCGACTAGTAAATGATCCCCCATCTCATGCCCAAAGGTGTCGTTGATCGCTTTAAAGCCATCCAAGTCTAAGTAGACCAGCGCGACTATGCGACTGTTACGTCGACTTCTCGCCATGGCTTGCTCCAAGCGATCAGTCAATAACACCCGATTCGGTAGATGGGTTAAAGGGTCATAATAGGCTAGCTGACTGAGCTTTTCTTGCGCTTTACGGCGCTGGGTAATATCCAGATGCGTTCCACTCATCTTTAATGGTTTACCATTGTCACTCCATTCAACCACACGTCCTCTATCCAGAATCCAGATCCAGTGTCCCTTTCGATGCTGAACTCTCACCTCACACTCATAAACAAACGTGTCACCATCAAAACACCCTTGCAATGCTTTCTGTGAGATAGCCAAATCATCTGGGTGGACCGCATTAATCCAAGTTTGAATACTCACTGGCTCAAGATCTGCAAGTGAAAACCCCATCATTTCAGCCCATTTTTCATTAAATCGGGTTTCACCCGTGTTAATATTCCATTCCCAAGTACCCACGTCAGCTCCCCAGATCACATCCTCTAGGCACTTTCGCTCATATTTCAGGAAAGACTTTTGCTGTCTTAATCGAATCGCTTGGTAGGCAATCCACCCCAATGAAATAATTAAGGCACCAAACAAAGCCATGATGGTCACCAACCAGGTTTTGTGTTGTTGCCACAACTGATGAAAAGAGATGGGATCTACTACATCAAATGGAGGGGCCTGAATACTTCTTGCCAAACGCTCTACGGCAGAGTAATCCGCGGCCGGCATAAAACCTGAAATTTCAGATGCCTGTGCGGCAGGATGGTCGGATGATAGTGAAAAAAGTGCACGCGTGACCGAACGTATCACACTCGACTCTAAATGAGGCAAGGCTAACAGGGGCCACTCAGGGTATAGGCGCGTTGAAAGTGCATAAGGAAAACCAGTAAGATTTTGAGAGTGAATCACCCGTAACTGTCGCACATCACCCAGGTCATGTAACATCCAATCTTCTAGAATTCCCGTCCTGACAAAGCCGAATTCTGCTTCTCCTGTCAAGACTGCTTCAATCACTTGATCATGTGTGCCTTTTTCAACAAAGCTCAGTTGCTGTTGATCTATTCCATGCTGTAGTAGCTCATAAAGTTGTGATTGAAAGCCACCTAAAAACTGCTTTCCAGGGATCGCAATTGACCGGCCGACTAAATCCTCTAATTGGGTAATAGCAGAGTCATCTTGTACAATAATTACTCCGCCCAAAGCACTCGCAGGTCGACCTATACGATTTCGCTCAAGCGTTGCAAGCACCCCCGTCATGGAGGTTTGACTTCTCAGCTCTAAGAAATGACTAGGATTGGTCAGCACAAAATCAAGCTGATTATGCTGAAGGGCTTCTTGCATTTGTAGATGATTTAACACCTGTAGCTCGATTCTATACGCATCACCTAGCGAACTATCGAGATAATCAGCCAAAGGCTGGTAGTGCTTTTTCATTTGATGTATTGGACGATAGGCAAAAATACCCAAAATCAAAGTATTACTATTACGTAGATGATTTTCCGATTGCTCCGGTGCTAGGGTTACGGCAGTGTTAGCTGAAATATCATCCAACGCCCAGATCATCGAGCATAACATGAGGCACAGCAGTCTTATCCACCCCATCGTCACTATTTCCTAGGCAACCAGCGTACATCAAACATATCTGGATTGGTAACAGCATCTTCAATGATATTAGATTGAAGCATCAGCCATTCTAATTCAGTTACCGCATCCATCAAGCGTGCATCCAGACCTGACAGGTATCGCTGATTACTTTCCAGTGTTGGTAGATGCACGCCGCCTAATGCTCTCTGTACCTTAGAAAACTCAGCCTGTTGTCGGCTAGCAATACGATACAGCGCATCTTGTCGCTGTGTACGAATATATTCCAAAGCTTTAAAATGTGAAGCCAGCATCGCCTCCATCAGTCGATGATCACGCCGTGAAAGTAGATCGGTTCTCACTGCAAGCACATCAAAAATTCGTTCCGGCATCTCTCTACTATCAAATACCCGCATACCGTCTCTAGCAAGTAGCATACTGGCGGTAGGTTCATAGGTAATCGCCATATCGATATCACCTTGTTCCCAAGCCGTCACCTGCTGATCAGGTGGTATGTCTATCAGTTGAATATTCTGAAGGCTCAGACCTTTGGCTTTAACAAAGTGATGTAGCACTAATGCTCCCAGTGCACCGGGTTCATAGGCTAAACGTATATTAGTCAGGGTTGATACTTCGTTAATCGGATAGCGCGAGATCACCATATCGGCACCCGCTGAAACATTAAAAATCAACCCTACTTTTACTGGAACACTAGCAGATAGTACCAACAGCACTTCATCAAGAGTTAAACAGGCAAGCTTGACCCTACCCTCAACCAGCATGGAGACGGATTCTGTAGCATTTTGATTACTGATGAGTGATATATCTGAAGGGAGCCAACCAAACTGCTCAGCCAAATAAAGGCTTTCATAGCCAATCCACCGATGAATAGCGACCGTTAATGCTTCTTGATAACTGCAGGCTGACATCATGGGAGGCACACATAGCGCGACTCCTGAAGCCACCATAAAACGTCGGCGTGTTAACATTTTTCTCACCCAGCTGTCTTCTTAACCGAAGCATATGCGTTTAAAAAATGTGTGTTAGCACCGCATCTGTTTGCATCTCGGTTTCTATTTGCAGTTTAGAATTTTCAAATAACGATGGCTATAAAAAAGAGCACAAATAAAACCAATTGACGATCCATATCATAAAAAAATCCATTTTGTTATGACCATAAATTTATCTGATGTGGTGATCATTGCCCCTAAAGGCTTAACCCGTTGGTAAAAAACGTCTGTAGCCGTAAACTGTTGTTTTATTCATCGGATATTTACATGCTAAATCAGTCTCGCACCTCCCACTGGTTAATCATTTTCCTGCCTTTTGCCTTGGGCTATTACTTGTCCTATCTACTTCGGACAGTCAATGCCGTTATCTCGCCAGATTTAACCAGTGATCTGGGTCTTTCTGCTTCTGATTTAGGACTATTAACCAGCACCTATTTTTTAACCTTTGGTTTAGCCCAGATTCCGCTAGGGATTGCCTTGGACCGGTTTGGGCCCAAACGGGTTTTGGGAAGCTTACTCTTATTGGCCGCTATTGGGTCAATTGCGTTTGCGCTTGGCGAAACACGAGAACACCTAACCCTGGCACGTGGATTGATTGGTCTTGGGGTATCTGCATGCTTAATGGCTGGCTTAAAAGGCTTTGCACTTTGGTATCCTCCTGAGCGCCAAAGCTCAATGACCGGATTTATTATGGCCGCCGGTGCCTTGGGAGCCCTCACCGCCAGCACACCGATGGAGGCGATGTTGCCTATACTCGGATGGCGAGGAGTTTTTTGGCTAATTGCGGGATTATCCTTTGCGTTATCGCTACTGGTATTCAGTACATTACCGAATGAAGCGGCGAACAACACGAAAGAATCTCTTACAGACACCTTAAGATCGGTAGGAAAAATTTTCATCTCACCCGCTTTTTTACGCTTTGCAGGTTCGGCCACATTTTTCACAGGCGGCTTCATGGCTTTACAAAGTTTATGGGCAATCCCTTGGTTGATGAATGTTAATGAATTATCTCTGTCACACGCGGCTCAATATTTGCTCACCCTGAATGTCGGCATGTTAGTTGGACAGTTGTCGATCGGTTTTTTTGGCAAACAGCTGTATCAACGAGGAGTGACTCCTCTGGGTTTAATTCAGCTAGGTTATGGTTTAATGCTTGTCATACAACTGCTCATTTTGACACAGATCGGCCCAGCGTTAGCCTTGTGGTTCTTGTTAGGTGTGACCTCTTCAGTGAATGCACAAACCTATGTCGCCACCGCTAACCAATTTCCCAAATCGGCTTTTGGCCGCGTGAGCACGGCCATCAATTTAATGGCGTTTGCTGGAGCCTTTGTGGTGCAGTGGGGACTTGGCATTGCATTAGATATTCTGGCCGCAAATCAATTGACCACATCTCACGCACTCAAAGTCGCTTTTTTAGGGCTGATTATCATTCAGTTGTTGTGTTACTTACCCTTGTTCTTCAAAAATAAGCGACAGGCACTTTAAAAGAGCAGAATCCAATAAGCTATGCCAGTGGATCCTTTGGCTCAAAGGGCTGAATGTGTGTTAATTTACCTGAGCTGATGGACTCAACCAGTTGACAGCCCTGAAGCAAGCTTCTTGGATCTACGTCATGATCATACTGGATTTTCATGGATGCATACTGCTCCCGAGTCATACGCACTGAGACTAAAAACTCATCATGGTCATAACCCGTATCTTCATCTTTTACTTGTGTATATCCAGAAACGACAGCTTCATCCATGCCAGGTAGACTTGATAAAACAACCCCAGCGACTCGTAACAGGATTCCATAAACACAGTGAGCATACTCTTTTGCTACTTGCTGTTCTGTTTTTAGGCGCAACTTCACTCGATGGTTTGCAGTGATTAAATCCGCTTTATGCCAAGACACAATCTCTTTTCTAGGTAACTCGACATCTATCCATGCCGTTTTACCATTGAGGTCCAGTTGATAGTTAATATCAGCAGGACTGGGCCAATCCAACTGTTGTAACTCGGTATTCAGCACTTCAACCATCAACATTTCGTCATTCAACAATAGCGTTGCAAACTGTTCTGCATACACTTGCTGTTCTGCATCATGCGCCAACTTTCGTGCTTTCCACATCGATAAATAGGCTTTATGACGCTGTCTTGCTCTGTCTGAAGTCGATTTAGCCTGATGCGTTTCGGCCTTCCAACGCAATTTAGCCGTTTGCCAGTCATGTAATTGTTGTTGATGCGCTCTCGCCATTTGTTGTTGACGGCCCGGTATCAGCCGATGCCAAAGTTTAATTGCTGGTGGTTGTGGATAAGCCGGCTCTGGTGGCAGGTCCAACGCATCAGGTCGTTTTGGAGGCTCTTCATTAAAATCTGATGGAATGTAAGCAGGCAGATCTTGAGTTAACTGGGGTGACTCAAGATGCATATCTGGAAAGTAATAAAGCGGCCCATTCAACAATGCAACTTGCTCTTCCAGTAAAGCGCGCATGTATTGAGGCAACTCAACCCATAATCGTGCAATGTCTTCATCTGACAAGAGCGCACCGGCTTCTGTACGAAGCTGTAGATCTCCATCTTCTGTAATAAGGGGTGTTAATGTGGTTAATTTTACGTCAGTCTTATCACTTAAGGTAAAGGATAGATCATAGCCTTTTGCCTGCCATTTTTG
>SLCQ01000076.1 GCA_007125745.1 Nitrincola sp. | reverse complement strand
TACATCAGGAGATAGCGCAATCCTATTCTGATAAGCCTTTCTTAAGTTATGCCAGCCGTTCTAGCGTTCATCAGCACTTTTGTGATCAGTTAAAAAGCCGCTCAGCGAATCAGCCTATTAAAGGTATTCCCAAACGTATTATAGTGTTTGGAATTTCTTCCTTACCGAGACAAACACTGGAAGTGCTTGATCGATTGGCTCCCTTTGCCCAAGTAATGTTGTTTGTGTGCAATCCAAGTGAGCACTATTGGGGTGATCTCATTGAAGGGCGAGAGCTATTTCGCCAAGTGTATCGTCGACAGCCGGATAAAAGAATGACGGCTCAACTGGATGAAAGTCTACTTCACCTTTATGGTCATCCACTGCTTGCTTCGTGGGGAAGGCAGGGGCGGGATTATTTGCGTCTACTGGATGAGTACGACAACACGGCTAGTTATCAGGATCAGTTTGAAAAGATTGATATCTTCACATCACCGGGTGACGATACCCTATTGCATCAGTTGCAAAAAGATATTTTTGACTTATGTCCCTTGGCGGAACGGAAAGAAAAGCAGACAAAGGTGGCTGAGGGTGATAGAAGTCTAAGTTTTATGGTTGCACACTCTCCTCAACGTGAAGTGGAAATACTTCAGGATCAACTATTGGCGGAGTTTGCACAGGCACAGCAAACAGGTGACTCACTTTCACCGCGTGATATCTTAGTGATGGTGCCAGATATTCAAGACTATGCGGCTCATATTGATGCGGTCTTTGGAAAACTGGACTCGAAAGATCCACGTTATTTGCCTTTTCATATTGCTGACCAAGGACAGCGCCACAAAGCGCCCATATTGATTGCACTAGAGCATTTATTACACTTACCTGAATCGCGTTTTAGTGTCAGTGAGTTATTGGATTTGTTAGATGTGCCTTCACTTAGACAGCGTTTTGAGTTAAGTGAATCGGACTGTATCGAGCTTAAACGCTGGATTCAGGGAGCCAATATCCGCTGGGGTTTGGATGCCCATCAACGTGCTCATTTAGATCTCCCAGAAGTTGAGGGTAATAGCTGGCGCTTTGGCTTGAAGCGTATGTTGCTGGGCTACGCCACGGGTACCCATGATGCATGGCAAGGTACCTTGCCTTACACTGAAGTGGCTGGATTGGGTGCCGCTAAATTGGGTGCATTGGTTGCTTTGCTTGATCAATTAGAGTCGCTATGGATCATGCTTCAAACGACAGCTACACCATCAGTTTGGGTAGAACGTATACGTCAAATGACGCTCAATTTTTTTCAAGCTGAGTCGGATCAAGATCGTAATTTGTTACTGAAGATCGAAAAGCATCTTGAAGCATGGCAAGCGGCGTTGGATTTGGCCGACGTTCCAGCCTTAGAACTTAGTCTGGATGTGGTCAGAGAGGAAGTGCTCAGTGGCTTGGATCAGCAAAGCCTGAATCAGACGTTTTTTGCAGGTGCCTTAAATTTTGCCACCTTGATGCCTATGCGGGCGATCCCTTTTAAGCAGATATGGCTTCTGGGTATGAATGATGGCGCTTATCCCAGGGTGGTACAGCCTGTTAATTTTGATTTGATGGCGCAAGATTATCGACCGGGTGATCGATCTCGACGGGAAGATGATCGCTACTTGTTTCTGGAGGCGTTATTGTCAGCCAGAGATAAACTGGTCATCAGTTGGGTAGGGCGCAATATCCGTGATAATTCGGTTCGCCCACCCTCTGTGCTGGTTGGTCAATTGCGAGATCACTTAACAGCGGGTTGGTTGGGGCAAACTGACAACCTCCTGAAAGAGCTGACAACAGAGCACCCCTTACAGCCCTTTAGCCGTGAATATTTTGCCAAGACATCATCCGGTGATACGCGGCTATTTAGCTATGCATCAGAGTGGCTTGCGGTGCATCAGCACGAACCTGACTCAGGCGCTACAGCGGGCTTATCTGCGTGGCAACCTGATGCGCCATTGACACTGGATCAGTTGGTAAGACACTTAAAGCTTCCAATCGATAGCTTTTATGCATTGCGCTTACACGTACCGCGCAAAGAACAGATACAGCAACTGAAAGATAGTGAAAACTTTAGCTTTGATGGCTTAGACAATTGGCAGTTGAATGATCGTCTCATGAAGTCGGCGTTAGTTCCGGCAATCAGTCAGCAACACTATGCTGAGCTAATGGCGACAGAAATTCAAAAACTGCAACAAGAGGGGGTGTTAGTAGAGGGTTCGTTAGGTCACTACCAGGGACAACAGTTGATGGAAGGGTTAACATCGCTTTATGAAGTTTGGGCTGATAAGCGTCAAACCTACAGCCAAACGCTTGAGCCTCAAGTCCATCAATTGGACTTCGCAACGTCAATCGGCAGTCTGTCTGTAGAGATATCCTTGGATGCGCTTTATCAAGATTCTGATACAGGAGAAATTGCGCAGTTGATCTTACAAACAAGTCATCTTTACAGTGGTGCGTCAAAACACCGCTGGCGCAATTTTCTACAGGGATGGTTGGTTCACTTGCTTGCACAACAGGCGGGTATCACCCTGACTACCCATGTCATGAGCCCGCAGGGGCAGGTGATTTTTACACCGAATCCTGATCCTGAAAGGGTGAGTATTCAGTTGCATAGGATGATGGAATTAGTCCATCTAACTTTGCAAAAACCGGTGCCTTTCAGTGTCGAAACAGCTGTTGAGTGGTTTAACTTACAAGAGAAGTTTGATCCACTGGATTTTCATTCGCCTGAGATAGAAAGCGCTATGCTCAGTGCACTTCAGGATGCCTCTGGACGAAGCCGATTTTTACAACACCATTGCCAAGACTTGAACAGTTTATGGATGGAAGGTGAATTCGTGTCTATGACGCAAGCGATGTATGGCGACTTTTATGCGTCGGTTAAACAACTGAAAAAGGAGAAGCGTTCATGAGTCAGGATGTTAAGATTCTTGATCCTTTAACCTTTCCACTGACAGGTCATGCATTGATTGAAGCCAGTGCGGGAACTGGAAAAACCTTCACACTGGCATTTCTGTATCTACGTTTGATCATTCAGCACGGCCAAGCTGATGCATTTATACGCCCCTTATCACCCCCTGAAATTTTAGTGGTTACCTTTACTAATGCGGCGACCGCTGAGCTTCGTGACAGAATTCGTGCGCGATTAGTAGAAGCCGCTGATCTCTTTCAAGGCCAGTCCAGTGATGATGCCTTGCTGAACGCCTTGAAAGATCAGACTCCGGTTGATCAACACCCCAGAGTAGCACGACAACTAACGCTCGCGGCGCAATGGATGGATGAAGCCTCCATCTCTACCATTCATGCATGGTGTTATCGCATGCTCAAAGAGCATGCATTTGAAAGCGGTCATGGCTTTGACCCTAATCTAGAAACGCATGAACAGGAGTGGCAAAAACAAGCATCGGAGGATTATTGGCGATGTGAATATAGTGGGTTGGAGTTAGATGCACTAAAACAGGTTCTGGCTTGCTGGAAATCGCCCGATGCCTTAGTGAGCAAAGTGCGTCACTATCTGGATAAGTTAGATTATCTGGACCCCTTTAAAGGTTCAGTAAGTGAGCTGATTCAAGCCTTTAATCTTCATCATACACAGATACTGACGAAGATTAAGGCTGAATGGAAAGCGCAGGATTATGTTGGACAATTGACGCGCCTTTTTGACCATGAAGCGGCACAAAAAAGCTTTGATTTACGAAAGTTAAACTCAGGTCATCGTCAGTCAGTTCTGGAAAAATTATCGACTTGGGTTGATGATCCTTTGCTGGATAATCCCGGGTGCTTTAGTGGAAAAAGCTGGCTTCGTATGTCATCCGATGGTGTCGAGGAGATTTGGAAGGATAAGCCTAAATCACCTGCTAAGCATCCTGCATGTTTAGCACTGACCGAGCTAAAGCATCAGTTAGACCAGCTACCTGAACTGCAACCAGCACTGCTATCCCATGCGGCCTTTTCTATCGCACATCGAATAGAGCAAAGCAAACGCCAATCGAATAGCCTAAGCCAGAATGATCTGCTGTTACGCTTAGATCAGGCCTTGTCCTCTGAGCAAGGTCATTTATTGGCCGCCAGAATTCGCCAGCAATTTCCGGTTGCACTCGTGGATGAGTTTCAAGATACGGACCCCGTGCAGTATCGAATTTTTCGCCGTATATACTTGGAAAGGCAATCGGATGACTCACCTGATCAGCAGAGCGCTCAAGCGTTTGCACGCCACTGCGACACGGGTTTTTTTATGATTGGCGATCCTAAGCAGGCGATTTATGCGTTTCGCGGTGCAGATATCTATACCTATCTACAAGCACGTCAAGACAGTGCAGGAAACCATTACACCTTAGCAACCAATTTTCGTTCTTCTCCAGATTTGATTGCTTCTATTAATCAACTTTTTAGCTTAGGCGATCAGCGTGAAAAAGGCGCATTTCTGTTTAAGTCTACTTACACAAACCCGGTTCCTTTTATCCCCGTTAAAGCGGGTAAAAAGAAACTTCAAGGGCTACAGGTCAAGGGTCAAGCCGTTTCCGCATTGCAAGGGTGGTTAATCAATCAAGAAGACAAAAAGCTGACTAAGGCCCAAACTCAGGAATCCTTAGCTCAAGCCACCGCTTGTCACATTGCTGACCTCTTAACGCTTGCACAGCAGGGTCATGCAGTGATCCCTGATGAGGAGCAACCTGAACGCTGGCGAGCGCTTGAACCCTTTGATTTTGCGGTTCTAGTGAATAGTTTTAATGAAGCTAATCTTGTTCGTCGCGCGCTTCAGCGTGTCGGCGTTTCCAGTGTATATCTATCGGATCGATCCAGTGTATTTACCTCTTGGATCGCATCAGAACTGTTAGAGTTGATGCGCGCTACGGCAGACCCGATGAATGAGCGCCGAATAGGTTCGGCACTGGCAAGTCCTTTGCTCCGTTTAACCATTAAAGAGCTAGAGCAGATACATAAAGATGAACTGTTATGGGAAACCTACGCAGGACGCTTTGTCGAGTATCAAGCGCTGTGGCAAAAGCAGGGTGTACTGCCTTTAATCTATCGTTGGATTCAAGACTTTCATTTAGCCCAGGGGGTCGGCTCTCGCGATCAAGGGGAGCGAGAGTTAACCGATTTACTGCACTTAGGTGAGCTTTTGCACCAAGCGGCGACCCATTTAGATGGAGAGCTGGCGCTCATTCGTTTCTTGGAAGAGTCTATCCTTGATCCGGATGACAATGCTGAAGCACAGCAGTTGCGTTTAGAAACCGATGGGCAGTTGGTGCGCGTGGTGACGATCCATAAATCTAAGGGTCTAGAATATCCGTTGGTTTTTTTACCCTTTATAGGCGAAGCTCGCCGCGTGAAAAAAAGCGATAATTTACATGTAACTCACTCACCTGAATCACAGCCTCAAGTGCATCTGAGCGCCACAGAAGATGTGCTAGTGCAAGCCGATCAAGAGCGTTTAGCCGAAGACTTGCGTAAACTCTATGTGGCATTGACGCGCGCGCGTTACGCTAACTGGGTTGGCCTAGCTTCCACTGAGGGCTTTAATGCCTCGGCTATGGCCCATATTCTGGACGCCTCATCAGATGATCTGGCCGAAAAAGTGAATCAACTAAGCGCCATGCAATTGCTTGAAATGCCTACGTCTTGGTCAGCACCTTGGCAAGCAGATCAACACCCGACCGAATTTGAAGCCTCTACTTTTCCAAAGTTGCATTATGAACCCTGGTGGATTGCGAGCTACTCTGCTTTAAAACAGGGGACAGCTAAGGTCATAGAGTCAGCTCAAGAAGAGCAACTGACTGACAATGAAAGCCTTGAGAATTCATGGGTTGGTGAAACAGAGTCTGTTAAAACCATTCATAATCTGCCCAAAGGCAGTCATATCGGTACCTTTTTACATGGCATACTGGAGTGG
>SLCQ01000094.1 GCA_007125745.1 Nitrincola sp. | reverse complement strand
GCAGGGAGGTGATACAGCCAATTTTTCAATCTTCTTGCGAAAGCCACTAAAACTTTCAGGCAGGTTTTCAATGGTAAAAGGAAACTCTTCTGACTCATAAAGTCGCGTAGTGTTACTTCGATGAAACTGCACCTGGGGGTGTTGCATGACCAGTTTGTTCCAGCGATTTCGTTCGTTATAGCCAACAAGGTCTGACGCGAACACTTGATGCACATCGTGCTGGGTAATTAAGGTTGAGATGACTTCAATAGGATTACCCATGCAGATTAACAAATTCTGTTGAAGCGATTTGAGTTGCTGATCGAGGTCAATCAGCCCTTCATAGAGAAATCGAATACGTTGCTGACTCATCCCTTGCAATGTATAGCGATTGGGCGTCAACTCAGCAGGGTCCAGACAATAGACTAACAGTAAATGGTCGCAGTTACTGGCTTGATGTAACGCAAGATTGTCATCTAAACGCAGATCTTGGGTAAACCAAAAAAGGTGAGTTCTTTTCACAGCAAAAACCTTATATCGGACAATGTAAACCTGATACGATATACGGCTAAATTTAGAGCAAAAAAAACGCCACATCAAAGATGTGGCGGTATCGCAGTGCCCCTCGAGTGCGAAAAATCGTGATTTGAAGCTTGAGAGCCTGTCAAATCATACTTAATATAAAGCATTTCACGTGCCAACTTTTTTAAGTATTTGATATTTATAGTCTTGGTGGTTTTTTGGAGAATTCCCTAGAGGTTTTTTAAAACTTTTATTGCATTTATTTGGTGCGGAAGGTTGTTTTAATGCACACTTTTAGTGCAATTGCGCATCATGGAAGAGCATCCTTTCATCAGGCTATAATATCGCGTTTATATCCCTATTAATTTGAAGTTTAGAGACCTTTTGATATGACAGTTCGTACCCGTGTTGCACCTTCACCGACTGGCGATCCTCATGTTGGAACCGCCTATATCGCACTGTTTAACTTAGCATTTTCGCGCCAACATGGTGGAGAGTTTATCCTTCGAATTGAAGATACTGACCAAACACGCAGTACAGCATCGTCAGAACAAGCGATATTAGATTCATTACGTTGGTTGGGTTTAGAATGGGATGAAGGTCCTGACGTCGGTGGTCCTCATGGCCCTTACCGTCAAAGTGAACGCAAGCATATCTACAAAGATTATGCGATGCACTTGGTTGAGGCTGGACATGCATTTCTTTGTTTTAGAACACCAGAAGAGCTTAATGAGCTTCGAGACGCTCGGCGTGCCAGCGGAGATCACACCGCATTAAAACAAGCGGATCTTGAGTTACCTGAAGAGGAAGCAGAAAGACGTCGAGCAGAAGGGATGCCTTTTGTCATCCGTATGCGTGTTCCCGAATCTGGCATCTGTGTCATCGATGACATGCTTCGTGGCCCGATGGAGCTGGACTGGGCGCAGGTGGATGCACAAATATTGTTAAAGTCTGATGGCATGCCAACCTACCACTTAGCCAATATCGTGGATGATCACCTTATGAAGATCACCCATGTTATTCGTGGTGAAGAGTGGATTAACTCAGCACCCAAGCATAAATTGCTATATGAATACTTTGGTTGGGATATGCCGCAGTTATGTCACATGCCATTATTGCGTAACCCAGACAAATCCAAGCTTTCAAAACGCAAAAACCCAACCAGTATTCTTTACTACCAGCGCATGGGTTATTTGCCCGAAGCCTTACTGAATTATTTAGGTCGTATGGGTTGGTCAATGCCGGATGAGCGAGAAAAGTTTAATCGCGACGAAATGTTCAGAAACTTTGACCTTCAACGTGTATCCTTAGGAGGCCCGGTATTTGATCAAGAAAAGTTAAGCTGGCTAAATGGTGTATGGATTCGAGAAGAACTCTCGCCTGAAGCGTTTGCGGCCGCATATCAACAGTGGGCACTAAACCCTGAATATCTTATGCAAATCATACCTTTGATTCAGCCTCGCGTTGAGAAGTTCTCAGACGTGGCACCCTTAGCTGGATTTTTTATGTCGGGAATGATGCCGATTGATGCCGATAGTTTTGCACATAAAAGTTTAAGCCAGGAAGATTGCCGTCGTATTTTGCAGTTTGCTTCATGGCATTTAGACCAGCAATCGCAATGGGATAGAGACACACTATTTACTGGACTCAAAGCCTTATCAGAGGGAATGGGATATAAGATTCGCGATTTCCTTTTCCCACTTTTTGTTGCCATTGCCGGTACTTCTCAAAGCGTCTCCGTGGTTGATTCCATGCAGATACTCGGACCAGACATGAGTCGCGCCAGAGTTCGTTACGCGCTTAATCAACTTGGCAGTGCCTCGAAAAAAGAAGCGAAGCGTTGGGAAAAAGAGTTCGTTGCATTAGGAGTTTAACAATGAACCTTAAACTGACCAACCTGCAAAGTTTCATTCTGCTTCATGCCATTGCCATCGCGCTAGCTGTAACTTTTATCTTGGGGCTTTGGGAAGGCATAGATCGGCATGTGTTTGAAGTGTTGAATGGATGGTTAGCCGCTTCCGTGAACTGGGCAGAGTTTGTGGCTTTAGCCAATCAACGGTGGATAGATTTACTGTCCGGTAGTTTTATGTTGGCGGCTGTAGGCTATTTCTTTGCAACGTCAGACGGCCGAGATCGTGTCAGAATCTGCTGTGCTATTGTGATGATGGGAGTCGCATTTAGTACTCAGGCGGCTGTGGGAGGAATGTTTCCTAGTCGTGACAGCCCAACACTGGTCTATGAGCATGCGGTGAAAGTGACAGAAATGTTCCCGGAAATACAGCGAACCAAAGATGCATCGGGTTCATCTAACCCAAGTGATCATGGTATCGGTTTCTTTACCTTTCTAATCTTCTGCTTTTATCGTTTTCGAGGAAAGTACCTGTGGTTTGTTGTGCCAGTGATCATTGCGCTGGGCTTACCTAGATTATTAGTAGGCGCGCATTGGTTGACAGACTTTATATGTGGTGCTTTGCCTTTAACATTAATTACAGCGGCTTGGCTTTTCCACAGTAAACCAGGACGGTGGGTAGAAGGGACGATGGCAAAAATAACCATAGCCATCCTTGAGTGGATTGGTATCTTAAAAAAAGATGCTAACCAGATGAATTCAGTCTAAAAAGAGTAGTTGACATAGGTGCGTATCGACCTTAATATACGCACCGTTCCTACCGATATGGGGTCTTAGCTCAGCTGGGAGAGCGCAACGCTGGCAGCGTTGAGGTCAGGGGTTCGATCCCCCTAGACTCCACCAATCCTCTAGTTCATAACGCTTCAAATAGTTTCAATTAAGTCAAAAAACTTAAATATTTTCAAGTCTTTAATTGTTTCCTCAGTCCATCAAATTTCATCTATATCTAACTGCGTCTAGTTGACTTGGGCCTCTTGTGGGGCACCTTTAGGGGACTAAGTTGTATGTTTTTGATAGGGGCCCCTTTTAATGCTGAAGCTCACTGATGCCAAGGTGCGCAACGTTAACCCACGTGAAAAAGATTATAAGATCTTTGATGGCTGGGATGCAAAATTTAACATGTGCTTTCCGGGTACCCTTATGGCTGACCTATAATTGCAAGTATGGGGTTGTCAGACATAGACATTAGTGAGGGTTGTGATCATGCGACAATGGTTAATTTCGTTATGCTTAACAGGCTGGTGCACATTGGCCGTGGCAGGTCCTTCTCTGCCGACAGCAATGTATTGACCGCGACGGGTTATCTTAATGAATAGTTTGAGGGAGTTTTCCGTTACCAATGGGACGGCCACCAACTGAATAGAAAAGAATATTAAACATGTTGAGATCTCTACTGCTCGGATTTATTGCCCTTGTAAACATTGGCTGTATGCCAATGCTGATTCACGAATCCAAGACGCCAGAAATACATGGGCTAGTGCTGGATGGTATTGATGGAAAGCCGGTTGTCGGAGTTCAAGTTGAACTGATTGGTCATGGGTCTACCTCCGATCCAGATCCAGTTAGAGTAACTGATATCACCGATCAGCAGGGCCATTTCGTACTTGAAGAGCAAAGCCGTCGACGGGCTGAACTGGCAATGCCGGGCAGTTATCTGATGCGCTTTCCGCTCAACGCCTATGATGCAAAAAAATGACCGATCGGCTTATACCGTCATTAAAATGCTTTCTCGTACCCGGGCGGGTAAAAGTAATCGTTACGCCATTCTATTGTTGTTGCCCGGCAATCCCGAACCGCTGCCATCAGCTTGTCCCGATCAGGCTCGCCAGAATGTGCGTGATTTTATTGATCATCAACCGCACTATCGTTATGCCCGTAGCAAGGTTCCCACGCCCGCTTCCAGGGTCCGTTTGGCCCGGTGACGATACAATGCCGGACGTCTATGGCAGTGAAGTTGTGTTTGCCGGCATGCGTGGCACGCTGGCGTATGTGTTGAATACAGAACGGGTGGTGAGCCACGTGATCTTTGATCCGATAACATCGATTGAAGACAGCCAGGCACCGGTAGCGGAGGATCTTTTTGCAGTGGCTGACTTGCTGTCAACCCTGTTGGGCTTTTCGTTATCCATTTTTTGACCAAGCTGGCGCGATTTTGGGTGTTTCACCAGATCATCGTCTACAATTTGATGATGCAGAAGACTTTCTTTACCGTTATCAGCAACTTGAGGTGCAGGAAATGCTGTCGAGCCTGACTAACACCTAAGCGCCGACCTGCGCTCCTTATGGCCACGAGGGAGTAATCGCGGATTATGCGATTCCAGTAGAGTACGGCACGATTCAGGCCTATACACACGACGGGAGCTGGCAATTGAGGCTAGTTTATAGATTAATGTTAATCTGACCCCGATTTCCGACTCCGATTTCCGCGACTCAAATAATTGCACGCCTTTGAACCATATAGTTTTTTGCCAGGTGCTGGCCGCGCCCAGCTCCGAGTTGTCTGGCAGAACTGGCCGCTGGCTTTGTATAAGTGTGCTTGCGCTCAGCGTCTTGCTGTCGTCACACGCCTTGAGTGCTGTGGCGCCCACACCCTTGCCGCACAATCAGGGAGCCTTTCTCTCGCCTTACTCCGCTAATGGTACCCTTGCTGGCTGGGTGGACGAGGCAGTGGGCGAGTCCTCGCGCGATATCTCTGATCTGGCCGGACGGTTGTTGCAGACCGCATTAATAGCTTATGGTATGGAGCAGAGCCACCGCATGAACGGACTGCTCGATCAGGCCAGCCGTGCTTCAGGCGTCTCGATATGGGATTTCGGCACCGCCTTGACGGCTGCTACGCCTGGCAACGCCTCGGCTCAGGGGCTGGAAGAAATTACCGCCATGCTAAGCGTGTTGGGTAGTCGGGGGTTGATTGGAGAGCGTGCCGGCCATCAGGTGCAACAGTTGGCCCGTTTGCTTGAGGAGCCAGAAGCCGCTATGCGTGAAGAGCTGGCCAGCCTGCAGATTGGTTCGCGGGATGTGTTAGGCGTGCTACGGGAACTCGAACAGTTGCCATGGGAACGTCGACAGGGCGTTCTCCAAGCCCTAGGGAGTGAAATAGCCCCGGCTCTTGAACTGCTGCTGGCCCGTGATCATAACGCAGGCCTTTCGGAGCTGGAGAAATCCTGCAGCGACAGCTCAGTGATTCGGCTGTGCGGCAGGGGGCTGAGCTTGGCATGGGCTTCTTCGCATTATTCGACGGGTTATCACAGACTCACCGTCAGCTCGAACTGACTCCTGAGCGTATGATTCGCCTACCGCGAGGCCGCCTCCGCGTGCGATTGACTTAGGTCCAAGTAAGAAGGAGGATACCAGCGTGCGTCCAATGACATTGTTAGGGCTTATTGCCAGTGTAACACCATTCTGCTTAAGACCCTTGGCCATCATTCTGCCGTCGGGCCTACTTCTTTCTGGTTGCTTGACCGCCGTGGCGCCGGAAACCGTTTACCGGAT